>NZ_JBFAOU010000235.1:0-10504 GCF_040675365.1 Catellatospora sp. NPDC049609
GCACCGGCGCCGAGCGGTCCAGCGGCCGTACGCCGCGCGCGTCCGGGCGCCGGTCCATGTCGGTGAGCTGGTAGCGGGCCGAGTTCTCCACGGCGCTGCACCTGTGGACCCAGGTGGTGGGCAAGGTGCGGCTCGCGCTGGAGCCGATGGTCAACCACTGGTGGCAGGTGCCGCTCTACGTGAGCTCGCGCGGCCTGACCACCTCGCTGATGCCGTACGGCACGGCGGGGCTGGAGATCGTGTTCGACTTCCAGCGGCACGTGCTCGACCTGCACACCACCCGCGGCGAGCAGCGCGAGGTCGAGCTGCGGCCGCGTACCGTCGCGGACTTCCACGACGCGGTGATGTCCGCGCTGACCTCGCTGGGCATGCCGGTCGACATCATGGCCCGGCCGGTGGAGCTGCCGGAGGTGATCCCGTTCCGGGACGACGAGCAGCACTGCTCGTACGACGCGGAGTACGCGCACCGGTTCTGGCAGTCGCTGGTGCAGTCGCAGCGGGTGCTGACCGCGTTCCGGGCGCGCTTCCAGGGCAAGGTCAGCCCGGTGCACCTGTTCTGGGGCGCGCTGGACCTGGCAGTGACCCGGTTCTCGGGTGAGCAGGCGCCGCCGCACCCGGGCGGCGTGCCGAACTGCCCCGAGTGGGTCAACCTGCTGGCCTACAGCCACGAGGTGAGCAGCTGCGGTTACTGGCCGGGCGGCGAGGGCGAGGGGATCTTCTACGCGTACGCGTACCCGGAGCCGCCGGGCTTCCGCGACTGGCCGATCGACCCGGAGCAGGCCCGCTACGACGAGAAGCTGGGCGAGTTCGTGCTGCCGTACGAGGCGGTGCGCACGGCTGACGATCCGGACCTGGCGCTGATGACGTTCCTGCAGTGCACCTACGAGGCCGCGGCGGAGCTGGGCGCCTGGGACCGGCAGTCGCTGGAGGTCTGACCCGGCCGAACCGCCCAACGCCCGACGCGGCACCGGCCGCCGCCCCTATGGTGACGGTATGCCGGATTCGGACGACGCCCGCACGGCACGGTCAGCGACCGGCGGCCCACCCGACCGCAAGCGCACGGGTGCCGGCAGGCCGCCCGACGGCCTGCACGCGGACCCTGACGACCGGCTCGGCGGTGGCCGCGCGGTCTCCGCTGACCCGCCCCGAACCAGCCGCGCAGGATCCGACGGGCCTGGCGGCGCGGCAGCCGGATCGCCCGGCGGGTTGCCCCCGGGCGCCACATCCGCCGGGGACCCGGCCGACCTGGTACGCCGTGTCGGCTACCTGCGCACGCTGGCGCTAGCCGGGCTGGTGGGCGTGCCGGTGTCGCTGGCCGCGTTCGGGTTCCTGGCGCTGCTGCACGCCGCCGAGCACCGGATCTGGCGCGACCTCCCGCAGGCGCTGACCGGTTCGGACACCCCGCCGTGGTGGTGGCCGTTGCCATTGCTGGCGCTGGCCGGGCTGGGGGTGGGCGCGGTGGTGCGGTGGGCGCCCGGCCACGGCGGGCACGTCCCGGTGGACGGCATGGGCGGTCCGCCGCCGAGCGGCGCCGAGCTGCCCTGGGTGCTGGTGGCGGCGCTGGTGAGCCTCCCGCTGGGCGCGGTGCTCGGCCCGGAGGCGCCGCTCATCGCGGGCGGCGGCGGGCTCGCGCTGCTGATCGCGCACCTGGCGGGGGCCGAGCCGGGCAGCCGCAAGTCGATGATCGTCGCCGGGTCCGGTGCGGCGGCGGCGGTCGCGGCGATCTTCGGCAGCCCGGTGGTGGCGGCCGTGCTGCTCATCGAGATGGTCCAGCTCAGCGGGGCGGCGCTGGCCATCGTCGTGGTGCCGTGCCTGCTGGCGGCGGGCATCGGCGCGATCGTGTTCACCGGCCTGGGCGTGTGGTCCGGCCTGCCCATCGGCTCGCTGACCCTGCCCATCCCGCCGACGGACTTCCGCCCCGACTTCCCCGACCTGCTCTGGGCCGTGCCGCTGGCGGTCCTCACCGCGGCGGGCATCCGCGTGGTGCGCCTGATCGCCCGCAAGGTGGTGCCGTGGGTCGCCGCGCGGCCGCTGGGCGGCACCTTCGCCGCCGCGCTCGGCGTGGGCGCCTGCGCCGCCGCGTACGCCCTGGTCACCGGACGGTCCCCGGCGGAGGCCGCGTTGTCGGGCCAGCAGCTGCTGGCCGCGCTGGCGGCCGACCCGGCCGCGTGGCCGGAGCTGCCGCTGCTGGCCCTGCTGATCTTCAAGAGCGCCGGGTACGCGCTGTCGCTGGCGGCGCTGCGGGGCGGCCCGATCTTCCCGGCGGTGAGCCTGGGCGGCGTGTTCGGCGTGCTGGCGGGTCCGCTGCCGGGGCTGGGCGCGATCCCGGCGATGGCGGCGGGCATGGCGGCGGCCTCGGTGGCCATCATGTCGCTGCCGGTCAGCGCCGTGGTCCTGGTGGTGCTGCTGATGGGCCCGCTGGGTTTCCGCACGACGCCGATCGTGCTGATCGCCGTCGTGGTCGCCTACGTGACCGAGCAGATCCTCGAACGCGGCCTCAGCCCTCGCCGCGACCTGCAGCCCTGACCCGGGGGGTCAGGGGCGGGTGGTGCCGTAGAGCCAGGGGTGCAGGAAGGCGTCGAGGGGGCGGCCGGCGACCCGTTCGGCCAGCGCCACGAACTCGGCGGTGGTGGCGTTGCCGTCGCGCTTGTCGGCCGTCCAGGTGCGCATGACCGTGAAGAACTTCTCGTCGCCGATGAGCTTGCGCAGGGCGTGCAGGGTCATCGCGCCGCGCTCGTAGACGGCGCTGGAGAAGATCCCGTCCCGGCCGGGGTCGGCGGTGGGCACGCGCCACATGCGGTCGCGCTTGTCGCGGTAGTACCGGTCGTAGCGCTCCTGCACGGTGCGCCCGCCCTCGTGCTCGTCCCACAGCCACTCGGCGTACGTCGCGAAGCCCTCGTTGAGCCAGATGTCGCGCCAGGAGTCGACCGAGACGCTGTCGCCGAACCACTGGTGGGCCAGCTCGTGCGCCAGGATGCTGGTGTTGGGCCCGTCGGCCCAGGTGCCGGGCAGGTAGACGGGCCGGGTCTGGTTCTCCAGCTCGGCGTCGACGCGGCTGTCGCCGACGACGATGCCGCCGTACGCGTCGAACGGGTACGGTCCGAAGAGGCCCTCCAGGAAGTCGCAGACCTCGGGGGTGCGGGCCAGGGCGCGGTCGGCCTCGCCGGCGGGGACGCTCGCGGAGATCGCGTTGATCACCGGCTTGCCCCGGTGCTCGGTCTGCGTGACGCGGTAGTCGCCGACCACCATGGTGGCCAGGTAGGACGCCATCGGCGAGGTGACGGCCCAGCGCCAGGTGGCCTGGTCGCCCTGCTCGGTCCGGCCCTTGAGCACGCCGTTGCTCAGCGCGCTCATGGTCTTCGGCGCGGTGATCTCGATCGTGTAGCGGGCCTTGTCACGCGGGTGGTCGTTGACCGGGAACCACGACGCCGCCGACTGGGGCTCGCCGACCGCGACCGCGCCGGCGCGGCTGAGGAAGAAGCCGTTCTTCTCGGCGTCGCGCTCGGGCGAGTCGGCCGGGCGGCCGCCGTAGGTCACCACCGCGGTGAAGTCCTTGCCGGAGTCGATGTGCCGCGCGGGCGTGAGGACCAGCTCGTCGCCCTCGCGGGCCACCCCGGCGGGCGCTCCGTCCACGGTGGCCCGGTCCACCGACAGCCCGATCAGGTCGAGGTGGAACCGGTCGAGCGGGCTGGTGGCCTTCGCGCGCACGGTCGCGGTGCCGTCGAGCCGGCCGGACGCCGGGTCGAACCTCACCTTGAGGTCGTACGCGGCGACGTCGTAGCCGCCGTTGCCGTAGGTCGGGAAGTACGGGTCACCGAGCCCGGCGAGGTCCAGCTCGGCGGGGGTGCCGGCCCTGCCGCCGGGCTCCACGCCCATCGGCGGCGTGGCGCCGGGCGCGGTGCCGGTGCACCCGCCGAGCAGCAGCGCGCCCGCTAGCAGCGCGCTACCGAAAATCGTGACATCACGCCCTGATGGGCCAAATCGCATGAAACTACATTAGGGACTGTCAGCCAAGATCGGGCGCGGCCAGCCGAACCTTCTCCGCGGACTCGTCGTCGGGCTCCTGCTGCGACTGCCGCTCGGCCTCCACCCGCGCGAGATAGACCTCGATCTCCTCGGCGACCTCCGCCTCGGACCAGCCGAGCACGCCGCCCATCAGCCGGGCCACGGTCGGGGCCGCCTGCACCCCGCGCGACCAGGTCTCGATCGACGCCCGGGTGCGCCGGGCCAGCACGTCGTCGACGTGCAGCGCGCCCTCGTGCGACGCGGCGTAGACGGCCTCGGCGGCCAGGTAGTCGTCGGCGCCCGGCAGCGGCTCGCCCAGCGACGGGTCCTCGGCGACCAGCCGCAGCACCTCGTGGATCATCGAGCCGTACCGGTTGAGCAGGTGCTCGATCCGGACCACGTGCAGCCCCGACTCCTGCGCCAGCAGGTGCCGCCGGTTCCACAGCACCCGGTAGCCCTCCGCGCCGGCCAGCGGCACCTCGTGCGTCATCGACTCGGGGATCTTCAGGTCCAGGCTGCGGCAGGCCTCGTCCACCGCGTCCTTGGCCATCACCCGGTACGTGGTGTACTTGCCGCCCGCGACGACCACCAGGCCCGGCACCGGGTGCCCGACCAGGTGCTCGCGGGACAGCTTGCTGGTCTGCTCGGACTCCCCCGCCAGCAGCGGGCGCAGCCCGGCGTAGACCCCCTCCACGTCCGCCGTGGTCAGCTTGGTGACCAGCACCGAGTTCACGTGCTCCAGCACGTACTTGATGTCGTGCGCGGTCGCCGCCGGGTGCGCCAGGTCCAGGTTCCAGTCGGTGTCGGTGGTGCCGACGATCCAGTGCCGGCCCCACGGGATCACGAACAGCACGCTCTTCTCGGTCCGCAGGATCAGCCCGGTGCGCGACTGGATGCGGTCCCGCGGCACCACCAGGTGGATGCCCTTGGAGGCGCGCACGTGGAACTGGCCGCGGGTGTCGGCCATCCGCTGCGTCTCGTCGGTCCACACGCCCGTCGCGTTGATCACCTGCTGCGCGCGCACCGCGTAGCGCTCACCGCTGAGCACGTCCTCGACGGTCGCGCCGACCACCCGCTCGCCCTCGCGCAGGAACTCGGTGATCCGGGCCCGGTTGGCCACCATCGCGCCATAGGACGCCGCGGTGCGCACCACCGTCATCGTGTGCCGGGCGTCGTCGACCTGGCCGTCCCAGTACTGCACGGCGCCGACCAGCGAGCCCTTCTTCAGGCACGGCGCCTCCCGCAGCGCCCGCCGGTGGCTCAGGTGCCGGTGGTGCGGCACACCGCGGCCGTTGCCGCTGGTCAACCCCATCGTGTCGTACAGCAGCACGCCGGAGCCGACGTACGGCCGCTCCCAGACCCGGTGCGTCAGCGGGTAGAGGAACTTCACCGGCTTGACCAGGTGCGGGGCGATGCGGGTGAGCAGCAGTGCCCGCTCCCGCAGCGCCTCGGCGACCAGCCCGAAGTCCAGCATCTCCAGGTAGCGCAGGCCGCCGTGGATCAGCTTGCTGGAGCGGCTGGACGTGCCCGACGCCCAGTCCCGCGCCTCGACCAGGCCGACCGACAGGCCGCGGGTGACCGCGTCCAGCGCCGCCCCGGCGCCCACCACTCCCCCGCCGATCACGAGGATGTCCAGCTCCCGGGCGGCCATGTCGGCCAGCGCCTGGCGGCGCGCCTCGGGTGAGAGCGCAACGACGTCCATGAGGTGACCCCTACTCGACCTCGACCCAGTTCAGGGTCCGCTCGACGGCCTTCTTCCAGCCCTTGTAGCCCTCCGTGCGCTGCTCCTGCGTCCACTGCGGCTCCCAGCGCTGGTCCTCGTGCCAGTGCTGGCGCAGCTCGTCGGTGTTCTTCCAGAACCCGACCGCCAGCCCGGCCGCGTACGCCGCGCCGAGCGCCGTGGTCTCGGCGACCACCGGCTTGCTCACCGGCACGCCGAGGATGTCGGCCTGCAGCTGCATGCACAGCTTGTTGGCGGTGATGCCGCCGTCGACCTTGAGGAACTCCAGCTTCACCCCCGAGTCGGACTCCATCGCCTCGACCACGTCGCGCGACTGGTAGCAGATCGCCTCCAGGGTGGCCCGGGCCAGGTGCGCGTTGGTGTTGAAGCGGGACAGGCCCACGATCACGCCGCGCGCGTCGGAGCGCCAGTACGGCGCGAACAGGCCGGAGAAGGCGGGCACGAAGTACATGCCGCCGTTGTCGTCGACCTGCCGGGCCAGCGCCTCGCTCTGCGCCGCGCCGCTGATGATGCCCAGCTGGTCGCGCAGCCACTGCACGGCCGAGCCGGTGACCGCGATGGAGCCCTCCAGGGCGTACACCGCGGGCTGGTCGGCGAACTGGTAGCAGACGGTGGTCAGCAGGCCCGCGTTCGAGCGCACCAGCTCGGTGCCGGTGTTGAGCAGCAGGAAGTTGCCGGTGCCGTAGGTGTTCTTGGCCTCGCCGGGCGAGAAGCACACCTGCCCGACCGTGGCCGCCTGCTGGTCGCCCAGCGAGGCGGGCAGCGCGATCTCCCCGGCGAACGGGCCGTCGGTGCGGGTGCTGCCGTAGAGCGCCGGGTCCGACGAGGGCCGGATCGCGGGCAGCATCGCGCGCGGCACGCCGAAGAAGGACAGCAGCTCGTCGTCCCAGTCCAGCGTCTCCAGGTTCATCAGCATGGTGCGGCTGGCGTTGGTGACGTCGGTGATGTGCACGCCGCCGTTCGGACCGCCGGTGAGGTTCCACAGCGTCCACGTGTCGGTGTTGCCGAAGAGCGCATCGCCGCGGCCGGCCGCGTCGCGGACGCCGTCCACGTTCTCCAGGATCCATTGGATCTTCCCGCCGGAGAAGTACGTCGCGGGCGGCAGCCCGGCCTTGCGCCGGATGACGTCGCCCCGGCCGTCGCGGTCCAGCGCCGCGGCGATGCGGTCGGTGCGGGTGTCCTGCCACACGATGGCGTTGTAGTAGGGCCGCCCGGTGCGCCGGTCCCAGACCACCGTGGTCTCGCGCTGGTTGGTGATGCCCACCGCGGCGAGATCGGACGCCTGCAGCCTGCGCTGGGCCAGCGTGGTCCGGATGACGGCGCTGGTCCGCTCCCAGATCTCCAGCGGGTTGTGCTCCACCCAGCCCGCCTGCGGGAGGTACTGCTTGTGCTCCAGCTGGTGCTTGCCGACCTCGTTGCCGCCGCGGTCGAAGATCATGAACCGGGTGCTGGTCGTGCCCTGATCGATCGCACCGACGAAGTCGGCCATGTCCGCGTCCTCTCCCTGAACGTCGCGATCCCTTGCCGGATCACCTGCCGGTGCCCTCCTCCTTCACGCCGACCGTGCCGACCGGCGTGACGGACTCCTCCACCTGCTCGACCGTGAGGTGCCGGCCGATCAGGAGCTGGTAGAGGAGCGCGCCGAGCGGCCCGCCGATCAGCGGCCCGAGGATCGGCACCCAGAAATAGAGATTCCCATACTGGTCTCTGAACGCGGACTCATAACCGGTCAGATAAGACGCCAGCCGGGGCCCGAAGTCGCGGGCCGGGTTGATCGCGTAGCCGGCGGCCGTGCCCCAGGCCATGCCGATCGCGACCACCAGCAGGCCGATCATCAGCGGGGCCAGGTTGGCCAGCGGCGGCAGGTTCAGCAGGTCGGTCAGAGCCAGCACCATGAACATCAGGATCGCGGTGCCGATCACCTGGTCGCGGAACGCGCCCCAGGTGCCGATCGGCAGCGCGCCGTTGCCCGGCAGCGTGGAGAAGACGCCCTGCGTCTTGATCGTCAGGCCCGGGTCCACCGAGTGCAGCATCTCGGTGTAGTTCCAGCGCACGATCAGCGCCGCCACGAAGGCGCCCAGGAACTGCGCCACGATGTAGGGCAGCACCTTGATCCACGGGAAGCCCTTGAAGATCGCCAGCGAGAACGTCACCGCCGGGTTGATGTGCGCTCCGCTGATCCGGGCGGCCGTGTACACGCCCAGCGTGACGCCCAGACCCCAGGCCCAGGCGATGCTGTCGTGGTCGCCCAGCCCGCCGGCGACCACCTGCGCCACCACACCCACACCGAACAGGATCAGGATCATCGTGCCGGCGAACTCGGCGCTCAGTTCCCGCCACAGGCCGTTCGTCTTGGTTGTCGCCATGTCCGTGCCGCCCCCCGGTCGTCCGCGGGTGCAGCGATGAGCCGTGCGGCGCCGATCAGTGTGCCGTCGCGGCGATACACCGCCGCCGACCACCGGAAACGGTGATCCACTCGCGCTACGTGTCCAGCATAGAACGATCCAGGTCCAGCGTAGGCCGATCGGAGGGCACGCCTGCCGGGAATGGCGGGTGCAGGGTTGATGCGTACGAAATGGGCGCTATGTCATTCGGGTGCGGACTCGTCCAGCGTCGCATCACGAACAGCCGCGCGCACCTCGTCCAGCGCCGTCGGCGCCACGGACAGCGTCCGGCAGCCCGTCGACAGCAGCAGCGGCACCAGTTCCGGGTCGGCCGCCGCGTCCCCGCAGACCGACACGTCACGATCGTGGCGCAGCCCCGCCCGCACCACCGCGACCACCGCCGCGAGCACCGCCGGGTCGGCGATCCGCGCCGGGGTCAGCGACGGGTCGCGGCGGTCCAGGCCGAGTAGCGCGGCGGTGAGGTCGTTGCTGCCGATGGACAGGAAGTCGGCGGCGGCGGCCAGCTCGTCGGCGACGGCCACCGCCTCCGGCAGCTCGATCATCGCGCCCAGCGGCGGCACCGCCACCCCGCGCTCCTGCGCGGCGGCGGTGAGCAGCTCCCGGCAGCGGTCGAGCTGCGCCACCGAGGTGACCATCGGGATCATGACGCGCAGCCGGGACCCGTCCGCCTCGTCGAGGATCGCCGCGAACTGGTCGGCCAGCGCCTGGGGCGTGGCCAGCATCAGCTCCAGGCCGCGATGGCGCGCCGAGGTGCCCCACAGGAACGGGGGCAGCTTGTCCGGGGCGAAGTCCAGCGTGCGCACGGTCGCGGTGAACCCGTCCAGCGCGGCCAGCACCGGCCGCAGCGCCGCCGCGTGCTCGGCCCGGGTGGGCCAGTGCCGCGCGGTCAGGAACGCCACCTCGGTGCGGATGAGACCGGCGCCCCGCGCCCCCGCCGCCAGGCCCGCCACCGCGTCCGCCGCGGTCGACACGTTGACCAGCAGCGTCACCGGCACCCCGTCCCGGGTCACCGCGGGCTGGTCGCGCTGGGCGGCCAGCGCCTCCCGGCGCTCCCGCGCCGCCGCCACCGCCTGCCGGGCCGCCGCCAGCCGGTGCGGCGGCGGGTCGACCGTCAGCGTCGCCGTGACGGTGTCCAGCACCGCCTGCCGTCCCGCCGTCGCCTGCGGCAGCGTCAGGCCGAACAGCAGCGGCACGCCCAGCGCCCGCGCCACGATCGCCACGTGCGCGTTCGGGCCGCCCAGCCGGGACACCCCGCCCGCCACGGTGACCGACGGGTCTAGCAGGTCGTCGGCGCCCAGCTCCTCGGCGACCAGGATCACCGGATCCGGCCCGCCCGGCTCGCCGGCCCGCGCCCGCAGCTGATCCACCACCCGCCGGCCGATCTGGCGTACGTCGGCGGCGCGGGCGGCCAGCGTCGGGTCCGAAAGGCCCGCCAGCACCGCCGCGTAGCGCTCCGCGGCCTCGGTCACCGCCCGGTCCGCCGGGACTCCGTTCTCGACCGCGCCGACCGCCGCCGAGCGCAGGTCGGGGTCGTCGGCGATGAACGCGGTCGCCTCCAGGATGTCGGCGGGCGTGCCGTTCTCGCCCCGGCCCCGCATCGCCTGCGCGGTCGAGCGCAGCCGCGCCGCGACCGCGTCGAACGCCGCGCCCACCTGCGCCGGGCCGGCGGTGACCGGCTCGCCGTTGCCGCCGTAGGTCAGGTGCTTCACCCGGCCCACCGCCACTCCGGGCGCACCGGCGACCCCGGAGTAGAACTCCGAGGTCATGGCGCGCTGGCGTCGGCGAGCGCCTGGAAGATCAGCCAGGTCGACGTCGCGCCCGGGTCCTGGTGGCCGATGCTGCGCTCGCCGAGATACGAGGCGCGCCCCTTGCGGGCCTGCAGCGCGACGGTGGCGCGCATGCCCTCGGCGGCCGCCTGCGCCGCCGCGCGGGCCGCCGCGGCCAGTCCCCCGTCGCCGTCGCCCCCGTGCTCGCGCAGCGCGGCGTCGTACGCGTCCACCGCCGGGGCGTACGCGTCCACGATGGTCTTGTCGCCGGGCGCCGCCCCGCCCAGCTTGCGCAGCGCGTCCAGGCCCGCCCGCAGACCCGCCCCGAGCGCCGCCGCGTCCACCTCGCCGCCCTCCGGCAGGGCCTTGCCCAGCGCCCGGAACGCGCTGCCGTACAGCGGCCCCGCCGCCCCGCCGACCTTCGACACCAGCGTCGACCCGGCCAGCGTGAACACCGCACCCACCCCGGCGGGCTCGGCCCCGGCCAGCGCGGTGCGCCCCGCGCCCGAGCCCCGGGTGATGTTGACGCCGGGGTGGGGTTCGCCGATAGAGGCGGGGATCCGGGTCAACTCGGAGGCACGAGCGGC
>NZ_JBFAOU010000236.1:0-10437 GCF_040675365.1 Catellatospora sp. NPDC049609
TGCTTATCGACTTGTCCACAACATTCGATGATCAGGCGGTGGCCGCCCTCACGCATCCGGGCAGCTCAGAGCACGAACCGGCACTGCCGTACTAGTCACTTGACCTGAGGTAGTTGTTCAACCCTGTCCGTCCCCCGCATCACGGGGACGGACAGGGTCATTTTGGGCCTTTTGATATCTTGTTGGGTTGGTTGAGCCCTGTTCCGCGGCTTGTAGCCAATGCTCGGCCGGAGGCCGAGGCCCCGCGGGAGGAGGAGAGCCGCGCATGCTCTTGAGGTGGGGCTGGGCCGACGGCCGGCACCCCGGCCGGTTTACCCGTTCCGTCACGCATCAAGCGGAGCCTGACATCTGGAACCTGACATCGCCTCCGCTCCGGCACCTCGCCGCCGTACGACGCGGACTCCACGTCAGTGCATCGTGCGGTGCGTTCTGTCCCGGGCATGCCGCATACTGTCCTCCGATGCGCGCATCAAGGTGGTGGTTGTAGTGACGGCGAGGGTCACGGACACGCTTCGGCAGCTCGGGAGGGAGTTGATGACGCTCCGACGGGCTGCCGGCCTGTCGGGCCGGGCCGCGGCTGCCGCCTGTGGATGGAACCAGGCGAAGGTCAGCCGCATGGAGACTGGGGCTGTGCGGCCCACGGTCGCAGACGTTGACTTACTTCTTGATCTGTACCAGGCGTCGGATGGGCCGCGCGATCGAGTACACGAACTGGTGGCGGCGTCCCAGACGGTGGATCGCACGTGGCGCTCGTTGCACAAGGGCGGGATGCGTCACCGTCAGGAGGAGCTAGCTGCCCTGCTGGCCACGGCCTGCCGGGTGGTGCACTTTCAGCCATGCTGGATCCCGGGGCTGCTACAAACCGCGGAGTACGCGCGGTGTGTGCTGGAGCTGGCGGACTGGACCGGACAACGTGACTTGGACGCCGCGGTCGGGGCCCGACTGGCCCGGCAGAGAGTGCTGTTCGAACACGGTGCACCGGAGTACGACTTTGTCCTGCAGGAGGCAGCGTTGCGGTGGCGCCCGGCTGGCCCGTGGTCGATCTTGCTGGCGCAGCTTAGCCGTGTGGCCACCTTGGCGGAGCTGCCAAACATCACGCTGCGGGTTATCCCATGGACGGCCCCGATGACGGCTCTGGGTTCCCACTCCTTCGTGGCGTACCGATTCCGCGACCGTGGTGAGCCACCGCGGGTCCATATCGAGACCATCGGGGGTGAACTGACGATCACGGGCGAGGACGAGTGCAATCCGTACTGGGAGACTCATGCCCGGCTGTCGCAGGCAGCACTGTCTCCTGAGGATTCAACACGCTTCGTGAAAGATCTTGCGCGCTCCCTGCCGGTCAGCGAAGGTGTATCTGACACTCTCGCGAGATAAGGAGAAACTGGTGGGTACACCTGACTTCACGTCGGCAGCCTGGCGTAAGTCGATCCATTCCGAGGACGGTGGCTGTGTCGAGATTGCCACTGTCGAGGGACACATCGGTGTTCGGGACAGCAAGGCGAAGGGCGCTGGACCGATTCTGGTCTTCGACCAGCGTGAATGGATCGCGTTCGTCGCCGGCATCACGGACGGCAGCCTGCGGGCATAGTTCCAACGAAGCTGGAGGGGAGTACATCTCCAGCTGAGCGAGGAGAGGCGGATGCGGTGCCAACCACAATGGTGAGCACGCCCAGACCATCTAGGATCATGCAAGGAGCTGGACTGCTCTGGGGGGCTACCGGCATCAGTATGATTGGCGACGGCGCGTATGCGGCTGCAGCCCCTCTTCTCGCAACCACGTTAACGACGAACCCCCTCGCGATTTCGGCAGTTACCGCTGCTACCTTCGCCCCGTGGCTGCTAGTTGGTCCCTTCGCGGGAGCGTGGGTCGATCGACTGCCACGCAGACGGGTGATGATTGTCGCCGACCTGACCCGAGCAATGCTTCTGGCGCTGTTGGCCGCCGGGGTTCTGGCGGGAAGCATGAACGTTGCGGCAGTAGCAATCTGTGCCTTTCTCATCACGGCGGGCCAGACCTTTCACGGCGCGGCCGCTCAAGCGATCATCCCGCAGATCATCGGGCGAGACCCTGTTGCTCTGGCCCAGCTCAACGGGCGCATTTCCGCGACCGAGACGGCTGTGGGTGGTTTCGTCGGACCGCCGGCGGGTAGTGCTCTATTCGCCGTTAACCCGTGGGCACCGTTCGCTGTGGACGCAGCCAGCTTCGCAGCCTCGGCGCTCCTTCTTCGTGGAATTTCAGACGCTCCTGCACCTGCACACAATGGCGCCAAGGTGACGGCGTCGATCCGTGAGGGCATGGTCTGGCTCCTACGCCGGCGGGATCTCGTCGGCCTTGCTGCGTTGGTGTCAGTCAGTAATCTTGCCAGTAACATCGCATTTGGTGCGTTCGTCCTGTATGCCGTTCAAAGCCTGCAAGTGCCGCTGCCATGGTATGGGCTGCTTCTCGCTGCGCAGGCTGTCGGCGCGGTCATCGGTGGTTGGGCAGCTCCCAGACTTGCCAAACGGCTGAGCCCCCGACACGGCATGCTCGGTGCGTACATCCTGAAGGCTGCGGCGTTCCTCGGCCTTGCTCTCGTGCCATCTGTGTGGCTGGCGAGCGTGGCTCTCATGATCATCGGTGCGACATCCACTTTCGCTACCGTTGCGGTCATATCCGCGCGCCAAGCTCTCGTCCCGGACCATCTCCTGGGCCGCGTGGTCACGGCCTTCCGCGTTCTCGGCAATGGAACCGCCCCGATCGGGGCGCTCGTCGGCGGTGTGATCGCTACTGCGGCCAGTCTCAGTGCACCGCTTCTGATCGCCGCCGTCGTACAGGTGGCAGCGGTGGTTCTCGCCGCGCTGTGGCCGGACAAACCGAAATAATCTTCCTTTGTGGATCCCCGGCGCGATCGCCGGGGATTTTTTGTTCCCGAACTCCTTGGCTTGATGCGTACATCGTGATTATGATGCATGCATCAAAGTCTACATTGACCTGAGGAGGCCGTGAGGTGATTCCGCTTTCGATGCGGGTGCCGGTGGAGTCGGGGTACGTGTTCCCGGCTGGGGCGATGTGCCTGTCCGTGGAGCCGGCGAAGGACTTCAAGCTGCGTGGGCACGACGACGATCAGATGCGCGACGACAACGGTGTGCGGGTCTGGCACGTGAAGGTCCTGGACCTGGACCCGGAGGCGGGCAAGTTCGGCCGGTCGAAGGAGGTCCGGGTGAAGGTGTCCGCGCCGCATCAGCCGGTGCCGCCGTCGCCGGCGGTGCCGGGCTACCCGCCGCTGGTGGCGTTCGAGGGTCTGACGCTGACGCCGTGGGTGGATCAGCAGAAGTGCAAGGCGTCGGGTCAGTGCCGGGCGCAGCTGGCGTGGTCGCTGCGGGCGACGGGCATGGTCGCCGCGGTGGCGAGTCCTGCGATGGCGGGGCTCTGATCTCCGAACAGCACGCGGGCCGGGTTCACATCTTGGCGGAAGTACACCCGGCCCGCGTTCCCAATCCCATTGGTCCCCTTGGAAGGGGTGGGTTGTGGTGTCCATGCTAACCCGCACCAAGACCATCGCAACGGTCGCGATGGTCTGCTGGCTGTGCAACAAGTTCCCTGCTGAAGGCGGCTACACGCACTGCGGTCCGTGCGGCCGGAAGATCGCCGACACCGCGCACCGGCAGGCAGCGTCGGCTTGGCGGTGGTCGCAGTGAAGTCCCCAGTCCTGATCCGCAAGACCATCCGAGCCCTCGACGGCCACACGGCCCGGCTCCAGCGCCACGTGCGCGGCGGGCGCGTCCAGGTCCTGAAGCTCAAGTGCCGTTCCTGCGACCGGTGGGTCGCCCCGCACGACTGGAACCCGGCCACGGCGGTGTGTGAGGTCTGCACCCCGCACGTCATCTCCGCTGCCCGGCAGCGTGCCGGCCTTCGCTCGGGGGGTGGTCGGTGATGCCGCTGGTCAACGTCGTGCACGGCGACAAGCTCCCCACCGCACCCCTCAACCTGCGCGTGCCCGCCTGGCGCGTACCCGGCTGGGCCATGTTCGCCTGGTGGCTCGGTCGGGGCCTGGCCAAGCTGGTCGGGTTCCTGGTCCGCAACTGGCGCATCACCGCACCGGTCGCGGCAGTCGGCTACCTGCCGCACGAGTTCGGAGGGCTGGGCACCGCGGCCGTCGCGACGGTCACCGCCGCCGGGCTGGTCGGCTGGTGGCGGGCACACCCTGCCACGTTCTGGCGCTTCGCCGGGTTCCCCATGCTGGGCGCGTGGCGTCGGGTGCGGGTGTACCGGCGTGGCTGGCTGGCCGCCACGTCCACCACCGGCCTGGCGGTCACGGTCGGCGGGGAGCGCTACATCCCGCGCCTGGTGAAGGTCCGCTCCCACGACCACGGCGACGACGTCACCGTGCGCCTGATCGCAGGCCAGCACCCCGACGACTGGGCCAAGGTCGCCGCGCGGCTGGCGTACACGTTTAAGGCCCGCGCTGCCCGCGTCGTGGCCCACCCCAAGCGGCTGGATCGGGTGGTGTTGCAGTTCCGGCGGGTGGACTGGCTGCTGCGGGTCGTCGCGCCGTTCCCGGTGCCGGTCGTGGCGAACCTGGCCGCGCTGCCGGTGGCCAAGCGGGAGACCGGCGGGGTGTGGCACCTGCGCCTGACCGGCACCCACGTCCTGATCGCCGGGGCGACCGACTCCGGCAAGGGCTCGGTCCTGTGGTCGATCGTCTCCGCCCTGGCGGGCAGTGTCCGCGCCGGCCTGGTCCAGTTGTGGGCGTTCGACCCGAAGGGCGGCATGGAACTCGCGGCAGGTGCGCCGCTGTTCGCCCGGTTCGCCTACGAGGACGCCGACGCCATGGCCGGCGACCTCGAGGACGCGGTCAAGGTGCTGCGCCGTCGTGCTGCTGGCCTGCGTGGTCGGGCACGGCAGCACACCGCGACGGTGGGCGACCCGACGATCGTGATCCTGGTCGACGAGATCGCCGCGCTGACCGCCTACGTCGGTGACAAGAAGACCCGCGACCGGATCAAGGACGCCCTCAGCCTCCTGCTCAGCCAGGGCCGGGCGGTCGGTATCCACGTGGTTGGTGCGGTGCAGGACCCGCGCAAGGACGTCCTGCCGTTCCGTGACCTGTTCCCCACGCGGATCGCGCTGCGGCTGACCGAGCCGGAGCAGGTCGACCTGATCCTCGGCGACGGTGCCCGCGACCGGGGAGCGACCTGCGACCTGATCCCCGTCGCGCTGCCGGGGGTCGGGTTCGTGCGCCTGGACGGCACCCCGGAGCCGCACCGGGTCCGGTTCTGCTTCCACACCGACCGCCACCTCGATGACCTGGCCGCCGCCTACACCCCGGAGGCGGGCGCATGAACCCCGCCTCGCCCGTGCAGCTGCGGCTGATCGGCGACCGCACCGCCGTCGCCGCGACCCTGGCCGTCCTCGACACCGTGTTCACCCTCACCGACGTCTCCGAACCCGATACCGCCCGACGCGGCGTCCGGGTCTACGCCACTGTCACCCGCCGTACCCCACCGACCGGAGGAATACGATGACCGGCACCGCCATCCCCGGCACCACGGTGCCGGCGCGGACCAACACGAAAGGCCAGCGCTTCGAAGGCGCGGTCCTGGTACTGATCCTGCTCACCGTCGGCGGGTTCGCCGGAGCAGCGTCCTTCACCCACGTCCACGACTGGACCATGACCAACAGCCCCGACAACACCGGCGACTGGTTCGGCTGGGCCAACGCCGTCGTCTCCGAACTCGTCCCCATCGCCGCACTACTGGTCATGCGCAGAAGACGACGCACCGGCCAACCCGTCGCCTACCCGGCGTGCCTGCTCGTCGGCGCACTCATCCTGTCCGTCACCGCACAACTCGCCGTCGCCAAACCCGGCTTCTTCGGCGGCCTGGTCTCCGTCGTGCCCGCCCTCGCCTTCGCCGCCCTGGCCAAGCTGGTCCTGGGCAAGACCCCCGCCCCCGAGCCGGAGCCCGCGCCGGTGATCGTCCCGGACCGTCCCCACGATCGTCCCCAGCCCGTACCCGCGCCGCTCATCGCACCTGCGCCGGTGGCGGTGGCACCGTCCACGTGGGAGCGCCGGCCGATCCCGGTCGCGGCCGTCTCGACGCCGTCCCCGGCCGTCCCCGCTGACGAGGACGACGCCGAGGACACCGACCGCGTGGACCAGGTCGTCACCGCCGAACTGGTCACCCGCGCCCGGTCCGAAGCCGCCGCCTACCTCAAGGCCACCGGACGCCCGATCACCCGTGACGAGCTGCGGGCACGGCTGCGGGTCGCCAACAACACCGCCGGCGAACTCTTGCGCCACCTACGCACCACCACCCCGAACACGGCTCGGGGTGGGCTTGGCCCGCTGACCGTCGCCGCCCGGCCCGACACCGACCGGGCCGCGGTCAACGGCACCCAGGCGGTGGCGGCGCTGTGACCGCCCCAACGACCACCCCGCGCCCGGCCGAGGCAACTGCGCCTCGGCCGGGCTCCCGGGCCGCCCGGCTGCTCATGCCCCGCTCCGTCGACGTCGTCAAAGACATCGCCACCCAAGCCGGCGTCTGCACCCGCCCGCTCAGCCTGCGCCGCACCGACCTGGACACCGGCCAGACCACCACCATCGACATCCCCTGCGGCGCGACCCTGGAAGCCAAGTGCCCGGCCTGCGCTGTCAAGGCGCGCAAGTTGCGCCGCCAGCAGATCCGCGAGGGCTGGCACCGCGACGACGAACCATCACCCGGCCCCGACCCCGCCACCGACGACCAACGCGGCCTGGTCGTCGTGCGCGCGCACCTCGAATTCGACCGCGCCGCACTGTTCGCCGCCGACCTCGACCCCGAAACCCGCGCCGAACAGATCACCGCCGTCGACCAGGCCATCACCGACCTGGACGAAGAGATCATCGCCTCCGGGCTGCGCGGGCGACCGGCACCGCCGCACGGCGGGCTCGACGACTCCGGCGACCCCGTCGAAGGCTCCCGCCGCGTCCGGTCGACGAAACGGCGTCAAGACGCGCCTGACCTTCCCCGCCGCAAGGTCGAGCGGCGCACCGTTGGACGTACCTACGCCGGCCGTGACGGGCAGGTGTTCCGCCCGTCGCTGTTCCTGACCCTGACTCTGGACTCCTACGGCCGGGTCCTCGACGACGGCACGCCTGTCAATCCGGGCAGCTACGACTACCGGCGGGCGGCGTGGGACGCGGTGCACTTCCCGGCCCTGCTCGACCGGTTCTGGCAGAACCTGCGCCGCGCCGTCGGCTGGAACGTCCAATACGCCGGAGCCGTCGAACCCCAACGCCGCCTCGCCCCACACGCACACTTCGCCATCCGCGGCACCATCCCGCGGGACATGCTGCGCCAGGTCACCGCCGCTACCTACCACCAGGTGTGGTGGCCACCGCTGACCTACACCCACGACCCGAACCGGCCCCCGGTCTGGGATAAGAACGCCGGCGGCTTCACCGACCCCGACACCGGTACGCCGCTGCTCACGTGGGCTGAGGCCATGGACCAGGTCGACGCCGACGAAGACGCCGAACCGGTCCACGTGGCCCGCTTCGGAGTGCAGATGAAAGCAGAAGGCGTCCTCGCCGGGAGCAAGGACTCGAACCGGTGCCTTGGCTACATCACCAAGTACCTGACCAAACAGGCCGCCGACTGCCACGTCACCACCACCGACCGCCAGCGCGCCCACCTCGACCGGCTGTGGCAGGAGCTGCGGTTCACGCCGTGCTCGCAGCGGTGCCCGAACTGGCTGCTGCACGGCGTCCAGCCCACCAACCCCAAGCCGCACCAGCGGCCCGGCCAGTGCAAAGGCAAGGTCCACAAGCCCGACACCCTCGGCATGGGCGGCCGGCGCGTCCTCATCTCCCGGCAGTGGTCGGGCAAGACCCTGGCCGACCACCGCGCCGACAACCGCGACTGGGTCAAACAAGTCCTCGGCGTCACCACCGACACCGACCACGCCGGCCAACCCATTACCGACGGCACCCCCAGCGCATCCCGTTTCGCGTGGGAGCTGGCCCGCCCGACAGACCCCGACATCGCACCACTCGGGCATCGGCTCCTGCGCGCGATCAGCGAACGCCTGCAATGGCGCAACGAGATCGACCGCGCCCTACGGGCCGGACCACCACCAGAAGTTTCGGCAACTGACAGCAGAAGAGGCAGCGGGGAGGCACACCACTGATGGAGCGCATGATGACGATCGAGGAAGCGGCGACGCGGATGTCGATGAGCGTGCGGTACGTGCGCAGACTCGTCGCAGATCGGCGTATCCCGTTCCACAAGTTCGGGCGCAGCGTGCGGCTGGCGGAGACGGACGTGTCGGCGTTCATCTCCGCTGGCCGTGTCGACCGGCTCTCGTCGGCTGACGCGTGGTCGTCGCTCCAGGCGGTGGCGTGATGGCAGACAAGCGCCGCCGGTTCGGCAGCATCCGCAAGCGGGAGTCTGGGCGCTACCAGGTCCGCTATCCCGGCCCGGATGGCCTGCTGCGTTCCGCGCCGGACACCTTCGTCAGGAAGAGCGACGCGGAGCGGTTCCTGACGATGATCGAGGCGCAGATGATGCGTGGCGAGTGGGTCGACCCCGTGCGCACCGAGATCCGGCTCAAGGACTACGCGGAGCGGTGGATCACGCAGCGACCGAACCTGCGACCGCGCACCGTGGCGCTGTACCGCTGGACTCTGACCAAGCACATCACGCCGTACCTGGGTGGGGTGCCGCTCGGCAAGCTCTCCACGGCGCTGGTCCGAGAGTGGCGGGCCAACCTGCTGACAGACGGTGTCTCCGTCAGCGGCGCGGCCAAGGCGTACCGGCTGCTGCGGGCTGTGCTCATGACGGCGGTCAACGAGGACGAGCTGCTGCGTAAGAACCCGTGCCGCATCTCGGGGGCTGACCAGGAGAGGGCGGCGGAACGGCCGACGCTGACTCTGCACGAGGTCTTCGCCCTGGTCGACGAGATGCCCGACCGTTATCGGGCGCTGGTGCTGGTGGCGGCCTTTGGGTGTCTGCGCTGGGGCGAGGTCGCGGCGTTGCAGCGCAAGGATGTGGACCTGGAGGCGGGCGTCGTTCGGGTTCGGCAATCGCTGGTCGAGGTCCGTGGTGAGCCGCTGACGGTTGGGCCTCCGAAGTCTCGCGCTGGTAGACGGCAGGTGACGCTTCCGCCGGCCATCGTTTCGGCAGTGGCGGATCACCTGGCCGCGTATGTCGTCGACGACCCGGAGGCGTTCGTGTTCACCGGGTCGACCGGGCGGCTGATCTGGCGCGGCAACTTCAACCAGCTGGTGTCGTGGTCTGACGCGGTGACGAAGATCGGGCGGCGGGGTCTGCACTTTCATGACCTGCGGCATACCGGCAACACGCTGGCGGCCTCGACCGGCGCGAGTCTGCGCGATCTCATGGCGCGCATGGGTCACGACAGCCCCGCCGCGGCGCTGATCTACCAGCACGCGACGAGTCAGTCGGACCGGGCGATCGCCGACGCTCTCGGTGCCGCCATAGATAAGGCCCGGCCGCGACAGGACCCGGACGACGGTGCGGCCGGCGTGGGAGCCGTGGTGAGTTAGTGGCCCGTGGATGGCCCACTAGATCATCGCGGACGCTGGAGTAAATGAAAGCCCAGGCTCGGAATCGCTTCCGACCTGGGCTTTTCTTCGTGGAGCGGGTGAAGGGAATCGAACCCTCACTGTCAGCTTGGGAAGCTGATGTTCTGCCATTGAACTACACCCGCGAGCGGCACCACTGTACCTGACGTTGCCAGGCGCGTGCACGTAGGTAACCGCCGCAATCCGCCACCTTCCCGCCTTACGCCGCCACTAGCTGGAGAAACGGCTGGCGCGGCCGGCGGTCGGCCGCCGGCTCGCGCCTGCTGGCGGGGTCGCGCCAGGTCATCGGGTACGCCCCCGGCTCGTGCCGGTGCAGCAGCGCCGACTCGACGGTGAGCTCGTAGAGCCGCCAGTCCACGGTCGGCGCGGCTCGGTGCAGCCGGACCAGGCGGTCGACGACGGCGACGCTGGTGACCGGCACGGCACGGCCGCTGACGTACGCCTCGACGTCGGTGTCCTCGGCGGGGAAGGCGTGCAGCGCGTAGCGGCCGTCGCGTTCGAGATCGCGCCGCTTGGGCGAGTCGATCACGAAGAGGTAGAGCCCGTCGTCGGCGACGATGGGGGAGACGGGGTGCACCCGCGGCCCGCCGTCGGCCCGTACGGTCGCCAGGTAGCCCATGCCCGGCCCGTACTGGTGCAGCAGGGCGCGGATCGACGAGGCCAGCCACGGGGTGGCGGCGGCGAATGCGGTCCAGGTTGCCATGCACCGGACTTTATCGAACACCTGTTCGAGGCGCTATCGAGACACGCGGACGGATCCACCTTCGGGTGATCGGAGGATGCTCTTATGGATGTCAAGCCGCTGAGGCTTGGCATCCATAAGGGTGTTCAGCGGTGATGATCTGGTAGATCTCGCGGGCCAGGTAGC
>NZ_JBFAOU010000237.1:0-10152 GCF_040675365.1 Catellatospora sp. NPDC049609
ACTAATAATAACACCTACTGTTTATTTTTTTTTTTTTTTTGTTTTTTTTTTTTTTTTTTGTTTTTGTTTTAACATTCAAATATTTTTTTGGGGGGGGCCCCCCCGCGGGGGGCCCCCCCCCGCACCTTTTACGTGTACGCAGGTCGGGCCTGTTTTAGTGAGCCCCGGCACCCTGATTTCACAATGCCGCACCTGGTACGGCATAATGAACAGGTTGCGTTGCGAGCGGTCGCTCTCTATGGGTGCGCCGTATCGCGTGGCGTGGGGGGTCCCCGGACCTCTGGCGCACAGCTCCTGTGATCGGGCGTGATGCCCGTTGAGCCAAGGATGACCTCTGAATAGGGAATCAGTCTGGTTCAGCGCGCGACACGCCCGACCGCGGGGGTCGGACAGGGGGCAGGCCCCACCGTCTGCCGCCGCAGGTAGCGGCTTGAGAGAAGGAAACAGAAGCCACCATGGCGGGACAGAAGATCCGCATCCGGCTCAAGGCCTACGACCACGAGGTCGTCGACTCCTCGGCACGGAAGATCGTCGAGACGGTGACCCGTACGGGTGCGCAGGTCGCAGGGCCGGTGCCACTGCCCACGGAGATCAACCGTTTCTGCGTGATCCGTTCGCCGCACAAGTACAAGGACTCGCGCGAGCACTTCGAGATGCGCACGCACAAGCGTCTGATCGACATCATCGACCCGACCCCGAAGACGGTCGACTCGCTCATGCGACTCGATCTGCCGGCTGGCGTCGACATCGAGATCAAGCTGTAGGGACCGGACACTGATGGACAGGCAAGTTAAGGGCATCCTGGGCGCCAAGCTCGGCATGACTCAGGTCTGGGACAACAACAAGGTCGTCCCCGTGACCGTGGTGCAGGCCGGCCCGTGCGTCGTCACCCAGGTTCGTACCACTGAGACGGACGGCTACGAGGCCGTCCAGCTGGCTTTCGGCGCGATCAACCCGCGCAAGGTGAGCCAGCCCAAGGCGGGCCACTTCGCCAAGGCGAACGTCGCGCCGCGCCGCCACATCGTCGAGCTGCGCACCACCGACGCCGGGACGTACGAGCTCGGCCAGGAGGTCACCGTCGCCACGTTCGCCGCCGGCCAGGCGGTCGACGTGACCGGTAAGACCAAGGGCAAGGGCTTCGCCGGTGTCATGAAGCGCCACGGCTTCCACGGCCTCAAGGCCAGCCACGGTGTCGAGCGCAAGCACCGCTCGCCCGGCTCGATCGGCGCTTGCGCCACGCCGGGCCGCGTGTTCAAGGGCGTCCGCATGGCCGGCCGCATGGGTGGCGTGCGCTACACCGCGCAGGGCCTCACCGTGCACGCCATCGACGCTGAGAACAACCTGCTGCTGGTGAAGGGCGCCATCCCGGGCCCGAAGGGCGCGCTGGTGCTCGTTCGCACCGCCGCGAAGACGAAGAAGGGTGGTGCCTCGAAGTGACCACGGTTGACGTGATCAACGCTGAGGGCGCCAAGACCGGTTCGGTCGAGCTGCCCGCCGAGATCTTCGACGTGCAGGCGAACATCGCGCTGATGCACCAGGTCGTGGTGGCCCAGCTGGCCGCCGCGCGCCAGGGCACGCACAAGACGAAGCGCCGCGGCGAGGTCGCCGGTGGCGGCAAGAAGCCGTACAAGCAGAAGGGCACCGGTCGCGCCCGTCAGGGCTCGATCCGCGCGCCGCAGTTCGCCGGCGGTGGCGTGGTCCACGGCCCGGTGCCGCGTGACTACAGCCAGCGGACCCCGAAGAAGATGAAGGCCGCCGCCCTGCGCGGTGCCCTGTCGGACCGGGCCCGCAACGGCAAGCTGCACGTGGTCTCCGGCTTCGTGACCGGTGAGACCCCGTCGACGAAGGCCGCCCTGGCCACGCTGAAGGCGACCGCGGGCGACGTCCGTCGGGTGCTGGTCGTGCTGGGCGCCAACGATGAGATCAACTGGGTGAGCCTGCGCAACGTGCCGGAGGTGCACCTGCTGGAGGCGGGGCAGCTCAACACGTACGACGTGCTCGTCAGCGACGAGGTGGTCTTCACCGCCGAGGCGCTCGAGGAGTTCCTGGGCGTGCCCGCTGAGGAGGGTTCCAAGTGACGACGATTGCCGACCCGCGCGACATCATCGTCGCTCCGGTGGTCTCGGAGAAGAGCTACAGCGAGCTCAACCGCAACTGGTACACCTTCCTGGTGCACCCGGACGCGAACAAGACCCAGATCAAGATCGCTATTCAGCAGATCTTCAACGTTCGGGTGCTGACGGTCAACACGCTCAACCGTGAGGGCAAGCGCAAGCGCACCCGCACCGGTTGGGGTCAGCGCAAGGCGACGAAGCGCGCGATGGTGAAGCTCGCCGAGGGCGACCGCATCGAAGCCTTCGGCGGACCGGTGAGCTGAGGGGTATAAGGACAATGGGTATCCGTAAGTACAAGCCGACGACGCCCGGTCGCCGTGGCTCCAGCGTCGCCGACTTCACCGAGGTCACCCGGTCGACGCCGGAGAAGTCGCTCGTCGTGCCGCTGCCGAAGAAGGGCGGCCGTAACGTTCACGGCCGCATCACCACGCGGCACCAGGGCGGCGGTCACAAGCGTCAGTACCGTCTGATCGACTTCAAGCGGGTGGACAAGGACGGCGTGCCGGCCAAGGTCGCGCACATCGAGTACGACCCCAACCGCACCGCGCGCATCGCGCTGCTGCACTACGTGGACGGCGAGAAGCGCTACATCGTGGCGCCGAAGGACCTGAAGCAGGGCGACCCGATCGAGTCGGGTCCGGGTGCGGACATCAAGCCGGGCAACAACCTGCCGCTGCGCAACATCCCGGTCGGTACGACCGTGCACTGCGTGGAGCTGCGTCCGGGCGGCGGCGCCAAGCTGGCCCGCTCGGCCGGCGTCGGCATCCAGCTGCTGGGCCGCGAGGAGGACTACGCCACGCTGCGTATGCCGTCCGGTGAGATCCGCAAGGTCGACGTGCGCTGCCGCGCCACCGTCGGCGAGATCGGCAACGCCGAGCAGTCGAACATCAACTGGGGTAAGGCCGGCCGTATGCGGTGGAAGGGCAAGCGCCCGACCGTCCGCGGTGTCGCGATGAACCCGGTCGACCACCCGCACGGTGGTGGTGAGGGTAAGACCTCCGGTGGTCGTCACCCGGTGAACCCGAAGGGCAAGCCCGAGGGTCGCACCCGCCGCAAGGGCCAGGCGAGCGACAAGCTGATCGTCCGCCGCCGCTACGCCACCCGCAAGCGCGGGTAATAGGGAGAGCTGACAGATGCCTCGCAGCCTGAAGAAGGGCCCCTTCATCGACGACCACCTGTTCAAGAAGGTGGAAGTGCAGAACGAGAAGGGCACCAAGAACGTCATCAAGACCTGGTCGCGGCGCTCGACGATCGTCCCGGAGATGCTGGGCCACACGATCGCCGTGCACGACGGGCGCAAGCACGTCCCGGTCTTCGTGTCGGAGGCGATGGTCGGGCACAAGCTCGGCGAGTTCGCGCTGACCCGCACGTTCAAGGGTCACGAGAAGGACGACCGGAAGAGTCGCCGTCGCTGACGGCGGACCGTTTAAAGGATTTAGGGGAAACACGATGCCTACGAATGACGCGCAGGCCGCGCCGGGCGCCCGTGCGGTCGCCCGCCACGTGCGCCTGTCCGCCAACAAGGCGCGCCGTGTGGTCAACCTCGTCCGCGGTCTGCCCGCGAAGGAGGCACTGACGGTGCTGCAGTTCGCGCCGCAGGCGGCGAGCGAGCCGGTCTACAAGGTGCTGGCCAGTGCCATCGCCAACGCCGAGAACAACGAGCGCCTCGACCCGGACGCGCTGCTGGTCAGCGCGGCCTACGTCGACGAGGGCCCGACGCTGAAGCGGTTCCGGCCGCGGGCGCAGGGCCGGGCGTACCGGATCCGCAAGCGCACCTGCCACATCACCGTCGAGGTGGAGGCAGTCGCGCCGAAGGCGCCGGTCCGCAAGGCGACCGCCGCCGCCAAGGCCACTCCGGCCAAGGCCACCAAGGCCGCCGCGAAGCCCGAGGTTGAGGCCGCCGAGCAGGAGGAGACCAAGTAATGGGTCAGAAAGTCCACCCGATTGGGTTCCGGCTCGGCATCTCGACCGACTGGAAGTCCCGCTGGTACGCGGACAAGCTCTACAAGGACTACATCGGCGAGGACGTCGCGATCCGCCGCATGATGGCCAAGGGCCTGGAGCGCGCCGGCATTTCCAAGGTCGAGATCGAGCGCACCCGTGACAAGGTCCGCATCGACATCCACACCGCCCGGCCGGGCATCGTCATCGGCCGCAAGGGTGCGGAGGCCGAGCGCCTGCGCGGCGAGCTCGAGAAGCTCACCAAGAAGCAGGTCCAGCTGAACATCCTCGAGGTCAAGAACCCCGAGTCGGACGCTCAGCTGGTCTCGCAGGGCATCGCCGAGCAGCTCTCGGGCCGCGTGGCGTTCCGCCGGGCGATGCGCAAGGCGATCCAGTCGGCCATGAAGAACCCGATGGTCAAGGGCATCCGGGTGCAGGTCTCGGGCCGCCTCGGCGGCACTGAGATGAGCCGCCGGGAGTTCTACCGCGAGGGTCGGGTGCCGCTGCACACGCTGCGCGCCAACATCGAGTACGGCTTCTTCGAGGCCCGTACCACCTTCGGCCGCATCGGCGTGAAGGTCTGGATTTACAAGGGTGACGCCGTGCCGGGTCGCGAGACCCCGGCCGAGGCCCCGGGCCGCCAGCGCCGTGAAGGCCGTGGCGGCGAGCGGTCCGAGCGACCGCGCCGTGGCCGTTCGGGTGCCACCGGCACGACCGGTGCTGGCACCGAGGCCGGCCGTGCGGCCGCCGCGGAGCTCACCAAGGACAGCGCCGACGCGGCTCCGGCCGCGGCGGTTGAGCAGGAGGGCTGAACAATGCTGATGCCGCGTAAGCCTCCGAATGGCTTCCGCAAGCCGCATCACCCCGACCGTTCCGGTCGGAGCAAGGGCGGCAACCGGGTGGTCTTCGGCGAGTTCGGCATCCAGGCGCTGGAGCCGGCGTACGTGACCAACCGGCAGATCGAGTCGGCGCGTATCGCCATGACCCGCCACATCCGTCGTGGTGGCAAGGTCTGGATCACGGTCTTCCCGGACCAGGCCCTGACCAAGAAGCCGGCCGAGACCCGGATGGGTTCCGGCAAGGGCTCGCCGGAGTGGTGGGTGGCGAACGTGAAGCCGGGCCGCATTCTCTTCGAGATGGCGTTCCCGAACGAGGAGACTGCTCGCGAGGCCATGCGCCGCGCGATCCACAAGCTCCCGATGAAGTGCCGAATCGTGAAGCGCGAAGTGGGTGAGGCGTGATGGCAGCCGGTACCAAGGCGGCCGAGCTGCGCGAGAGTTCCTCCGAGGAGCTGGTCGCGAAGCTGCGGGAGGCCAAGGCGGAGCTGTTCAACCTCCGCGTGCAGGGCGCGACCGGTCAGCTCGACAACAACCGTCGGCTGGACGTGGTCCGTCGTGAGATCGCCCGGATCTACACGATCATGCGCGAGCGTGAGCTGGGGCTCTCGGCCGCGCCTACTGAGGTGGCGTAGGGAACATGAGCGAGACCAACGAGAACGCAGTCGACCGGAACCGGCGTAAGGTTCGTGAGGGTCTGGTCGTCAGCGACAAGATGGACAAGACCGTCGTCGTCGTGATCGAGGACCGGGTCAAGCACTCGCTGTACGGCAAGGTGCTGCGCCGGACCAGCAAGCTGAAGGCGCACGACGAGCAGAACTCGTGCGGCATCGGCGACCGGGTGCTGCTCATGGAGACCCGTCCGCTGTCCGCCACCAAGCGGTGGCGGGTCGTGGAGATCCTCGAGAAGGCCAAGTGACCCTGCCTCCGGCAGGTTCGCCGGCCGCCTAGCGGCCGAAGATCAGATAGCCGGCCGGCACGCCCCGCGGGGCGTGCCCGGACGGTTCGAGTTCCGCCAGGCTCCGCCCGCCCCCACCGGGCGGGCGGAGAACCGGCAGACATACAGGAGTTGACGTGATCCAGCAGGAGTCGCGACTGCGAGTCGCCGACAACACGGGTGCCCGGGAGATTCTGTGCATCCGCGTTCTCGGTGGTTCGGGTCGGCGCTACGCGAGCATCGGCGACGTCATCGTGGCCACCGTCAAGGACGCCATCCCCGGTGCCGGTGTGAAGAAGGGCGACGTCGTCAAGGCTGTCGTCGTGCGCACCGTCAAGGAGCGGCGCCGTCCGGACGGCTCGTACATCCGCTTCGACGAGAACGCCGCCGTCATCATCAAGGACGGTGGCGACCCGCGCGGTACCCGCATCTTCGGCCCGGTCGGCCGTGAGCTGCGGGACAAGCGCTTCATGAAGATCATCAGCCTTGCCCCGGAGGTGTTGTGACCATGAAGGTCAAGAAGGGCGACAAGGTCAAGGTCATCGCCGGCAAGGACAAGGGCAAGGAGGGCACGGTCATCGCGGCCTACCCCCGCACCGAGAAGGTCCTGGTCGAGGGCGTTAACCGGATCACCAAGCACGAGAAGATCCGCACCACCCAGCGCGGCGCCAAGACCGGCGGCATCGTCACTCAGGAGGCGCCGATCCACGTCTCCAACGTGATGGTCGTCGAGGATGGCAAGCCCGTGCGCGTGGGCTACAAGGTTGACGAGAACGGTGTGAAGGTTCGCATCTCCCGTCGCACCGGCAAGGAGCTGTGATGACGACGGCGACCGAAACGAGGGCGCTGCCGCGTCTCAAGGAGCGCTACCGCAACGAGGTCGCGGGCCAGCTGCGCGAGCAGTTCGGCTTCGCGAACCCGATGCAGGTGCCGGGCCTGGTCAAGATCGTGGTCAACATGGGCGTCGGCGAGGCGGCCCGTGACTCGAAGAAGATCGACGGTGCGGTCCGCGACCTCACCGCGATCACCGGCCAGAAGCCGCAGATCCGCAAGGCGACCAAGTCCATCGCGCAGTTCAAGCTGCGTGAGGGTATGCCGATCGGCGCGAAGGTCACCCTGCGCGGCGACCGGATGTGGGAGTTCCTGGACCGGCTGCTGTCGATCGCGCTGCCGCGTATCCGCGACTTCCGCGGTCTGGACGGGCGCAAGCTCGACGGTCACGGCAACTACACGTTCGGTCTTACCGAGCAGTCGGCTTTCCACGAGATCGACCAGGACAAGATCGACGCGGTCCGGGGCATGGACATCACGCTCGTGACCACCGCCAAGACCGACGATGAGGGCCGGGCGCTGCTCAAGCTCCTGGGCTTCCCGTTCAAGGAGAACTGAGCACATGGCCAAGAAGGCGCTGATCATCAAGGCTGCGGCCAAGCCGAAGTTCGCGGTGCGCGCGTACACCCGGTGCCAGAAGTGCGGCCGGCCGAAGGCGGTCTACCGCAAGTTCGGTCTCTGCCGGGTCTGCGTCCGGGAGATGGCTCACCGTGGTGAGCTGCCCGGCGTGTCCAAGGCTTCCTGGTAAATCCAAGGCTTCCCCTTCGCCGTAGGCCCGGCTAGCTCCGGGAACCGCGGCGAGAAAGGCTGATAAACAATGACGATGACCGACCCGATTGCAGACATGCTCACGCGTCTGCGCAACGCCAACCAGGCGTACCACGACCGGGTGACGATGCCCTACTCGAAGATCAAGGCGAACGTCGCCGAGGTTCTCAAGGCCGAGGGCTACATTGCCGCCTGGTCCGTCGAGGAGCCCGCCGAGGGCGCCGTCGGCAAGAGCCTGATCGTCGAGCTGAAGTTCGGCCCGAACCGGGAGCGGAGCCTGGCCGGCATCCGGCGCGTCTCCAAGCCCGGCCTGCGGGTATACGCCAAGTCGCCCGAGCTGCCCCGTGTTCTGGGCGGCCTGGGTGTGGCGATCATTTCGACGTCTCAGGGGCTGCTCACCGACCGGCAGGCCCGTAAGCGCGGGGTGGGCGGGGAAGTCCTCGCCTACGTCTGGTGAGGAAGGTCTGCAATGTCGCGAATCGGACGTAAGCCGATCCCGGTGCCTTCCGGCGTCGAGATCACCATCGAAGGCCAGACCGTCAAGGTCAAGGGCCCCAAGGGCACGCTCCAGCACACGCTGAGCGAGCCGATCGTCGCCGAGCGCGGGGAGAGCGGCGAGCTGCTCGTCACCCGGCCGAACGACGAGCGCCGCGCCAAGGAGCTGCACGGTCTCTCCCGTACCCTCGTCGCCAACATGATCGTCGGCGTCACCGAGGGCTACAAGAAGAGTCTGGAGATCAACGGCACCGGTTACCGTGTCACCGCCAAGGGTTCCGACCTCGAGTTCGCGCTCGGGTTCTCGCACCCCGTCGTGGTGAACCCGCCGGACGGCATCACCTTCGCGGTGGAGAAGCCGACGCTGTTCCACATCTCCGGCATCGACAAGCAGCTCGTCGGTGAGGTTGCCGCCAACATCCGGAAGATCCGTCCGCCGGAGCCCTACAAGGGCAAGGGCGTCAAGTACCAGGGCGAGGTCATCCGCCGTAAGGCCGGTAAGGCTGGAAAGGCAGGTAAGAAGTGACCGCCACGCTGCTCAAGCGCCGCAACAGCGTCGCCGCCAAGCGGGCCGTCGGCAAGGCGCGTCGGCACTTCCGCATCCGCCGCAACCTCAGCGGCACCGCCGAGCGCCCCCGCCTGGTCGTCACCCGCACGCTGCGGCACATCTGGGTCCAGATCGTGGACGACACCAAGGGTCACACCGTGGTGTCCGCCTCGAGCATGGACGCCTCGATCCGTGGCGCCGAGGGCGACAAGAGCGCCGTCGCCGGCAAGGTGGGCACGCTGCTCGCCGAGCGGGCGAAGGCCGCCGGCATCACCAAGGTCGTCTTCGACCGCGGTGGCAACCGCTACGCGGGCCGCATCGCGGCTCTGGCGGACGCCGCACGCGGTGCTGGACTCGAGTTCTAGGAAAGGTGGCTGGGATAATGCCAGGACCACAGCGCCGGGGCACGGGTTCCGGTAACACAGAGGGCGGCGACGGCCGCGGTCGCGGCGAGCGCCGCGGTCGCGGCGAGGGCCGCGGCAACGCGCCGGTCGAGAAGACCCCGCATCTCGAGCGGGTCGTCACGATCAACCGCGTGTCCAAGGTCGTCAAGGGTGGTCGCCGGTTCAGCTTCACCGCGCTGGTCATCGTCGGCGACGGCGAGGGCAACGTGGGCGTCGGCTACGGCAAGGCCAAGGAGGTGCCCGCGGCGATCGCCAAGGGCGTCGAGGAGGCCAAGAAGCACTTCTTCCGGGTTCCCCGGATCGGCTCCACCATCCCGCACCCCGTGCAGGGTGAGGCTGCGGCCGGTGTCGTGCTGCTCAAGCCGGCCAGCGCCGGTACCGGTGTCATCGCCGGCGGCCCGGTGCGTGCCGTGCTGGAGTGCGCGGGCATCCACGACGTGCTGTCGAAGAGCCTCGGCTCGTCGAACCCGATCAACATCGTGCACGCCACCGTGGCCGCGCTGAAGATGCTGGAGTCGCCGGAGGCCATCGCATCGCGTCGTGGCCTGCCGGTCGAGGACGTCGCGCCGGCCGCGCTGCTGGCCGCGCGTGCGGGAGCGGGTGCGTAACGATGGCGCGTTTGAAGGTCACCCAGCTGCGTTCCGAGATCGGGTGCAAGCGCAACCAGCGCGAGTCGCTGCGTTCGCTCGGGCTCAAGCGGATCAACGACGTGGTGGTGAAGGAGGACCGTCCCGAGATTCGGGGCATGATCTTCGCGGTCAACCACCTCGTGAAGGTCGAGGAGGTTGAGTAATGACGATCAAGATCCACCACCTCCGCCCGGCGCCCGGAGCCAAGACCGCCAAGACCCGTGTGGGTCGTGGTGAAGGTTCCAAGGGCAAGACCGCCGGTCGCGGTACCAAGGGTACGAAGGCCCGCTACCAGGTGAAGCCGTCGTTTGAGGGTGGGCAGATGCCTATCCACATGCGGCTTCCCAAGCTGAAGGGCTTCCGGAACAAGTTCAAGGTCGTGTTCCAGGTCGTGAACCTGGACCGGCTGGCCGAGCTGTTCCCCAACGGCGGCGAGATCGGCCCGCTGGAGCTGGCCGAGGCCGGTGCGGTCCGCAAGGGCCACCCGGTCAAGGTTCTCGGCACCGGCGAGCTCGGTGGCGTGAAGCTCCAGGTCAAGGCGCACGCTTTCAGCGCCTCCGCCAAGGAGAAGATCGCTGCCGCCGGCGGCTCCGTCACGGAGCTGTAGAGCGAATGCCGTAGACGTGGCGCCCGACCGACCATGGTCGGGC
>NZ_JBFAOU010000238.1:0-10000 GCF_040675365.1 Catellatospora sp. NPDC049609
CCGCCCAGTCCTCCACGCTCAACACCCTCCTGATCATTCGGAGGGGGTCAACATTCACCCGCCGCCAGGGGGTCAGTTTTCACGCGTCGCCGACAACCTGCCGCGTTCAGAGCAACAGCGTCCGCCCCTTCCACCGACCGAGCACCGCACCACGCAGAAAGGGGTCGTGCGGACGATCGGTGTCGCGGTCCGAAGCCGCGTCCGCCAGGCTTGGGCAGCTCAGCGCATCAGCCCGCGGCAGGGACGGCCGAGCGTCTGCAGCAGTAGTCATTCATCTCTCGCCCAGATGGCATTCGATCAGCAACTGCCGCCGCGGAGGGCGTGACGGCTCCGCTTGCTTGCCCGGCGTACCAGCGCCTCGATCCCGGCAATGACCAGGCCTCTATCGACCGGATACCCCTGGACCATGACCAACATGCCGGCGCAGCCGACACCTGCGCCGCCACCAGCGCCGAAGTAGATCATCGGCCCAGTTCTCGCGGCCGGCTGGTTCGCTCCGTTCGCCCCGGTCGGGCAGCAGCGCACCGTGTCGGTGACACCGGCACCACGATCCTGGACGCTCATTCATGACCAACACTGGCGACGCCACAACAGCACCGCGCTCCAGGAGTGCCACCTCCGGGCCAGCCAACCAACGCCAGGTCGATGACCACGATCGAAACGGGTGACGAGTACAAGACCATCGGCGACTTCGCCGTTTTGGCGTCGCGGCGGGTCAAGGTGTCCATGAGCGCTGTACTCGTCCTCGGCCGGCATGACCGCGCACAGCATCTCCGAGGGTCGATGGCGCGCCAAGACGAGACTCCTCCAGGCCAGCTCGCCATCAAGGACCTGCTGCTACTGCACGAACGTGTGTCACGTGAGTGTCGCGAATGTCCACACGCGACACTCGTCCCGCTTGAGGCAATCGCGGCTGGACCGAGCCCACGACACGTCGAACTCGCATGTTCGCGACGACTCCTCCGCGGGCCAGTCAGGCAGTCCCGCCAGGGGCGGCTGACCGAGTGTCACAGAGAGGGGCCAAGGGCTGAGCCCATGGTCAACTACAGAGGGCCACTTCAGGGCCCACAGGGTCCACGCGCCTTGTGCATCTAACCGTACGCTCGTACGTATAAAAAACCGTGTCTTGAAGAACATCAAAGCCCGTTTCCGTGGTCAGGGAAACGGGCTTTGAGCAGGTATTACACAACGTCGGGCTGGCCGGATTCGAACCGACGACCCCTTGACCCCCAGGGGGGTACATAAAGGGTCAGCGGTGTACTAGGCAACGTTTGCCGAGGTCGCCAGAAGCATAAAGCACCCCAGTCAAGGGGTCTGTGATTGCACCATTCAACCAACGCGTTCGAGCATTTCAAGGCACCTCAGATATTCGTCATAGCTGATCAACCCGCGACAAATAGACAATCTGAAAAGACGGGGCTCGCCGAACTGTTGCGCTGCCAACCTTCCACCCGCCTACGTCCAGACCTCGCGGCGACCGGACTTTAGTCGAGAACTGCTTGATCGTCGTCAGCTCGACCCGGACCTTCAGCCTCTGGTCGAAGGCGCGGTGGTCGCGGGTGCGGTGGTCGCGGGTGCGGACACGTCCGAACCTTGCCCGTGCCCTCGCCGTTGCCCAGGGTCCGGCTTGTCGGACACCGCGACTAACCTTCCGCAAGTGACCAAACTCGATCCGCCGCCGACGCCCGCATATCTGGTCGAAGCGGTGTACGAGACCTTCGGCATAAGGTGCCTGCTCTGTACGGCGGGGCGTCCGCTGAACGTCGCCCACCTCATGGTCGATGGCTTCGGTCCCGGGTACGAACGCTGAGCCGCGATCGAGTGAGCCGGTACGGCCGACCGTGCCCCGCGAGCTAAAGGGCGTCGAAGGATTCCCGCGACTCCTGAATGCCGGCGGCGTTGTCGACCGCCCAGCAGGCGAGGTGTCGTACAGCGGCGAGCAGGCTGATGCCGCGCGGGGTGAGCGTGTAGTCGACGCGCAGGGGTTTGGTGTCGTGCAGGGTGCGGGTGACCAGTCCGTCGCGCTCCATGCCGCGCAGGGTGGCGCTCAGCATGCGCTGGGTGATGGGCTCGCTGAGCCGGCGAAGCTCGTTGAAGCGCTTCGTGGTGTGCCCCAGTTGGCAGATGACCACCACGGACCATTTGTCGCCGATGCGCTCCAGCACGTCTCGCACCAGCTCGCGGTCCTGACCGTAGTTCACCAGTTCCCGTTCGCTGATCGAGGTGGTCGGATGCGCCATGCGTAACAGTATATGTCGTATACCAGGTCCCGCCTGTCACTCGGTTGGTATCTCTGGCGATACCAGGGCACTTTGAAGTGCCTTCTTTTCGTTCTTGCCGGGGTTGTAGACACTCGAAGCTCGGTACTGATCGGGTACCTGGTAGGTGATGGAAACCACATGTGAGCTGGAGCTACATCCTCGGAGGAAGAGCATGAAAGCTGTAGGTCTGCACAAGTTCGGTGGGCCGGAGGTGCTGCAGGTCGTCGACGTACCGGAACCGCACGCCGGTCCCGGCCAGGTCCGGATCCGGGTGCACGCTGCCGCGGTGAACCCGGCGGACATTCTGCTGCGCGACGGCACATGGGCCCTGGAACTGGAAGCGGTGCCCGCACCCTATATACCTGGGATGGACGTCGCGGGCGTGGTCGACGAGATCGGTCCCGACACCGACACCAGCCTGCGCACCGGCGATCCGGTGATGGCGATGCTGATGCCGTTCCTGCCCGCCGACGACGGCACCGTCGCCTACCGGGGCGGCGGCTACGTGCAGTACGCGGTCCTGTCGGCGAGCTCGGTGGTCCGCGCACCGGACGGGTTCGGTCACGAGGCCGCGGCGACGCTGCCGATGAACGGCCTGACCGCGCTGCTGGCCTCCGACCAGCTGGGGCTGCCGCCCGGCTCGACCCTGGCCGTGATCGGGGCCGCCGGGGCGCTCGGCGGATACCTGGTCCAGCTGGCCGCCCACGCCGGGCTGACCGTGATCGCCGACGCCGCCCCGGCCGACGAGCAGCTCCTCCGCGACCTCGGCGCGACCGAGGTCGTGCCCCGGGGACGCGGGGTCGTCGACAGTATCCGGGCACGGTATCCCGAGGGCGCGGACGCGGTCGCCGACGTGGCGCTGTTCGGGCCGCGGCTGCTCGACGCCGTCCGTGACGGCGGCACCTTCGTCAGGTTCCGGCAGGCCGAGGAGCCCGGCGGCTACACCGCCGAAAGCACCCGCGGGATCAAGGTGCTGTCCCCGTTCGTGCCCGAGTACGACGGCCGCACCGACAAGCTCGACGAGATCCGCCGACTCGCCGGTGCCGGCGTGCTCACGCCTCGGGTCGCCGAGGTCATGCCCGCAGCCCAGGCATCAGACGCCCACCGTCGGCTCGAGGCGGGCGGGGTACGAGGGCGGTTCGTCCTGACCTTCTGACAACATTTCGACGCATACCAAAGACGGGTCCGAAAGAGGAACAACCGTGTCTGCACACTTCACCGACAAGGTCATCCCGGTCACCGGCGCGACCTCCGGCATGGGCCGGGCAGTCGCCGAGCGGGTCACCGCCGAGGGCGCCAAGGTGCGCGCCCGGCATGGCCTCCTACAGCGCCGCCGAGCATAGCGTCATCGGACTCACCCGTTCGGCCACGCTCTACACGGCCGCGACGGGGTCCGGATCAACGCGCTCGTGACTGGCGGCACCCCCGCACCCGCCACCGACGCCATGACGGCTCGGGACAGCACGACCGCCCTGGACGCGGTCATCGACATCCACCAGCGTCTGTTGCGGGCGATCTGTGAGTTCACCAAGTGCGGCCGGATCGTCGCCCATGATCACAGTCGCGGTCTGCGTGCCGCATGGTTGCTGCGCTCTTCTGACCGGGGCGCCCGGAGGGCTCGAGCCCTTCGACGTTACGAACGAAGTGACAACTTCGGTCGACGAGTCGGGTCAGGCTCGGCGCGACCGAGCAGATGGCGCATGCGAGCCGCGGTCGGTCCACGCCCGCGTACGAACAGCTGAACGGCCTCGCGGGCGAGGCGCTGTCGTGACCAACCGATTTCAGCGACGGGCATCCGGCCGGTGGCATCACCTCACCCAGCGCGAGCAGAACCGCGGCGATGCTGACTGAGCCAGCCGGCGATGGCGGCCCTGCTCCGTCGGTGCGTTTAGGCGTCCAGGTCCGCTGGACGGCTACACGGTGGCGGGGAAGTCGGCCTGACGTGACAGCGCTTCGGAGGTGCGGATGTCGGCCAGGTTCTCTTCGATCGTCTTCACCACGGCGTCGAACGCGCTGCTGCCCAGAACCAGCCGGTGCGGGGGCGACTCCTGGGCCATGGCGGCGATGACCGCGCGAGCTCCGCGCTGCGGGTCGCCGGGCTGATTGCCGTCCTGGTCGATCATCGCGCTGCGGACGTCTTGCAGCATCGGCTGGTAATCGGCGATGGTCTCATCGACTGCTTCGTCGGCGAAGCCCGCATAGGCCCTGGTCCGGAACGCCCCTGGCTCGACCGCCATCACCCGGATGCCCAGCGGCTCCACCTCGTTGCGCAGCACCTCGGTGACAGCCTCGACCGCGAATTTGGAGGCGCTGTAGTAGCCGAATCCGGTCACCCCGCGCAGCCCGGCCACGGAGGACATGTTGATGATCCATCCCCGGCGTTGGGCTCGCATGCCCGGCAGCACGGCACGCGTGACCGACAGTACAGCGAAGAAGTTCAGTTCGAACATCTGCCGCACGGCGTCGTCGGCCATGCCCTCGATGGACCCGTACCAGCCCCGGCCCGCGTTGTTCACCAGCACGTCGACGGTGCCGAAATGCCGTTCGGCAGCCCTTACGGCGTCGATCACCTGCTGGTCGTCGGTGACATCCAGGGGCAGGACCAGAACCCGGTCGCCGTACGCCTGCGCCCACTGCTTCAGCGGCTCGGTCCGCCGCGCGGTCAGCACCACGCGATCGCCGACATCCAGTGCAGCCTCGGCGTAGGCCAAACCGAATCCACCCGGCGAGCCACCGGTGATGAACCATGTCCTCATGTCTTCCCCAACCATGATCATGTTCGATGGCGACCCTCCGACGGCCGAAACTTAGAAACGGACGCCGTCTCAACAATGCCGCAAATCGCGTGAAACGTCCTACGGTGCGATGTGCAGCGCCGCGATCAGCGGGCCACGCATCGTGAACCGGTAGTGCAGGTCGACTACCCCACCAGGAAAGTCTCCTTCGAGATGCTGTACGACGTCGTAGTGCGTCTCGTCGATCCTGCCGGCACCGGTGAGTTCGGTGGTGAACGTGTACTCGCTCGCCGAGCGGCCCAGCCAGGTCCGAATCTCCTCCAGACCACGATAGGTGTGCCCATCGTCCGTCACCACGGCATCCTGGGTGTAGCACGCGATTGCGGCATCGACGTCGCGGGCCCGATGCGCGTCGAGGTAGGTGGTGAGTTCGGCCGGCAATGCCGACGAGGCGATCGGGGTTGCCCGACTCCAGTCCGTTTTCATACGACCACTGTCAGGTCTCCCGCAGGGGGAGGGTCAACTGGCGACTCCCGGAGCGCGGGAGCAGACTAGGGGCGTGCGGCCGGCGATGACGATCGGGGAGTTCGCGACGGTAACCCACCTGAGCGTGCGGACGTTGCGCCGCTACCACGAGGCCGGGCTGCTCCAACCGGCTGAGATCGACCGGTTCACCGGCTACCGCTACTACACGGCGGACCAGATCCCGCCCGCCCAGGTCATCCACCGGCTCCGCGAACTCGACGTACCGCTGGCGGAGGTCAAGTCCATACTCGCCGCCGATCCGCAGCGCCGTGCCCAGATGATCACGGATCATCTGGGGCGTCTGGAGGGTGAACTGGCCCGCACCCGGGCCGCCGTCGTATCGCTGGAACGGCTGCTTCGTCCCGACACGCAGGATCTGCAGGTCGAGATGCGGTCAGTGCCAGCCCGTCTCGTCGCCGCCGTGGACGGCCACATCACGCTCGACGGTGTGATCGCATGGTACGACGCGGCCATGGCCGAGCTGGATGCAGCCTTCCCACCGGCCCAGCGCACCGGACCGCCCGGTGGGCGCTACGCCAACGAACTGTTCACCCACGGCACCGGTGACGTGTCCGTCTTCCGACCAGTCCGTGACCCGCGCGCGTCCGGCCGGATCGAGGTCGTCGAGCTCGCGCCAGCCGACCTGGCCGTGGCCGTCCACCACGGGCCGCACGACGACATCGACGTCACTTACGGCCGCCTCGGCGCCTGGGCGGCCGAGCACGCCCTCACCGTCGACGGGCCGGTCCACGAGACATATCTCGTCGGCCCGCGAGACACCGACAGCTCCAGCCGATGGCGCACCGAGATCGGCTGGCCGATCTTCCGCCTCGCGCAGCAGTAAGCCGGCGATGTTCATACCTCTCTGCGCAGACCCCGAAGGTGGATGCGGATGGAGATTGCAGCACCTTGGAATGGCGCCAGCTCTGCTGACCCAGGCGTCAAAATGAGACACGGCCGCCGGAGCGATGGCGGCACCTGCCGGCTTCACCCTGACCACAACACTGCTGTCTGCACTGCCCGCGACTCGATCGCGCCGACCCTGCCGTACAGCAAGCGCGTGACCCCAGCCGGCATGCGCGGTCCGAGCGCCGGTGAACACGCCAAAACTCCCGCAGATGCGTGCTTCGCGCTTCTGCGGGAGCTTCGCCTTGCGAGCCGTACCGGGTGGACGGCCTCCCGGATACGAACGGTGCCGGCCCCACCGGCCAGGCCTACTTGGAGGCGCTGGCGGCTTCGCTGATGAGGTCGGCGACAGCGCCGGGTTGGGAGACCGGGACGGCATGGGATGCCTTGACTTCCACGGTCTTGGACTTGGCGCGTTCGGCCATGAACTTCTGGGCGGCCAGCGGGATCGCCTTGTCCTCGGTGGCCAGCAGCGCCCAGGACGGAATGACCTTCCAGGCCGCCTCGGCCGCCTTGCCCTCCAGCGCGGCGGTGGCCGCCGGGCGCTGCGTGACCGCCATCAAGGCTGCGGTCGGTGCAGGGACGTCGGCCGCGAAGTGCTCCCGGAACGCCTCTCGCTTGACGTACAGGTCGGTGCCCTGGCCTCCGCCTGGCAGCGGGAACGGCACCGACTGCAGGTTCGCCCCCAGCGTGTTGCCCGGGAACCTGTTGACCAACTCCCCCGTGCTCTCCCCTACCTCCGGTGCCAGCGCTGTTATGTAGACCAGGGCTTTCACGTCCGGATCACCCGCGGCGGCGCTCGACATGACGGCCCCGCCGTAGGAGTGCCCAGCCAGCACGATGGGGCCTTGCACGCTGTTGAGCACACTGCGCAGATAAGCCGAGTCCGTTGCCAGGTCCCGCAGTGGGTTGGCCGGCGCCACCACCGGGTAACCCTCGGCCTGCAGGCGCTCGATCACGCCGTTCCAGCTTGACGCGTCGGCGAACGCGCCGTGCACCAACACCACCGTCGGTTTTTCCTGCTGCTGAACGGGCTGAGGTTCTGCGGCGCCCGCCGACGTGGTGCCGGAGTTGGCCGTAAGAGGTGCTGTCACGGCGAGAGTCGCTACCAGTGCACTGGCCGCGAGCCCCAACAAACGCGATTTCGGTGTGGGTTTCATGGTTCTCCTCCGAGAGGCTTGCGCGACGCCAGCGGCGGACCCAAGACGCACTGACGCCAGCGCGAGAGTTGGTCGGGCAAGACATAAGAAGGTCCGAGAGCGCACTTCAGGCAAGTTGCGTGACCGCGACCAGCATTGACCGAGTCGCCCCGACATCGGATGCTGCGCTGCAGACGCAATGCTACGCCCGTTACGGAAGTAATCTATCGATTTGTCATGAGCGAGGGCCGTTCAGAGCACGGAAGCGCCCTGTTTCAGCCCTCGGCCCGGATCAGTTCAGCGCCGCGCTCGGCGATCATGATGGTGGCGGCGTTGGTGTTCACGCTGACAAGCGTCGGCATCACCGACGCGTCGATGACGCGGAGGTTCTCGATGCCATGCACCCGCAGCTGCGGCGTGACCACGCATCGGTCGTCATTGCCCATCTTGCAGCTTCCGGCCGGGTGGAAATACGTTCCCGTTGCTGTGCGGACATAGTCCTCGACCCGGAGGCCGCTGCCTGGCAGCAGTTCCGCTCCGCGCCACGGATCGAATGCCGCACTCGCGGCGATGGTTCGCGCCTTCTCCACGCCCTCGGTCAGACGACGCCGATCGCTGGGATCAGCCAGATAGTTCGGATCGATCAGCGGGCTGCTGTCCGGATCAGCGTTCGCCAGTCGGACGGACCCTCGACTGCGGGGCACGACGGACACGCCGAAGGTGAAGCTGTTTGGCGGAGTGTCGAACGCCGCCAGGTAGTGGAACGGCACATGCAGGAACATGATCTGCGCGTCAGGCCCGCCGACGGCCTCACTGCTGCGATACAGCAGTGAGGTCTCCGCGTGGTTGGCGTTGCCGGGCGGAATCTGCCGCGTGGATTCGAAGACCACACCGGTCAGCGGGTGGTCCTGCAGGTTCCTTCCGACACCGGGAAGGTCGTGCACCACCTTGACGCCCGCCTGCCGCAGTTCGTCTGCCGGCCCGATCCCCGACAGCAGCAGTAGGCGTGGCGAGTCCACCGCACCGGACGACACGATCACCTCTCGGTTGGCGCGTACGTCGACAAGTTCGCAGTTGTGTCGCACGAGGACACCAGTACAGCGGCCGTCGCGCACGAGCAGGCTTGTCGCGCGCGACTCGGTCCACACCGTGAGGTTCGAGCGACGCAGCGCCGGCCGCAGATACGCAACCGCGGTGCTCTGCCGTTTTCCGACGCAGATGGTCAGGTCATGCCAGCCGGCTCCTTCCTGCACCGCACCGTTGAAGTCGCCGGTGACCGGATGGCCGGCCTGTGCGGCGGCATCCACGAACACCTGCGACAGCGGATTTGGCGTGGCCGCCCTTTGGGGCAGCATCGGCCCGCGGAAGCCGCGATACCGCAGATCCCCGTCGGGCACCGTCTCCATTCGCTGGAAGTACGGCAGGACGTCGTCATACGCCCAACCGGGCGCGCCGCCCTGAGCCCACGAGTCGAAGTCGTTGCGGTGGCCACGCAGGTAGACCATGGCGTTGATCGAACTGCTCCCGCCCAGCGTCCGCCCCCGAGGCCAGTTGTGCTCCTGACCGCCCATCGCGCTCTGCGGCACCGTCCGGTACGCATGATCGACTTCGGTGCCCCGCAGGACGGGCCACGCCGGCGGCACGTGGATCTCCGGACGAGTGTCCGCAGGGCCGGTCTCCAACAGCAGGACACTCACATCCGGCTGCTCAGACAGCCGTGCCGCCAGCACACAGCCTGCTGAACCGGCACCGACGATCACATAATCGAAATCCATGCTTCCTCCGATTCACGTTCCGGTAGCCAGCGCCCACCGCGTCTGGCAACGACCACGACCACGTAGCAGCGGCGGACCCAACTTTTGACGATCGCCGGTGCTCGACTCAGTTATTGCCCCAGAACAACCGACGCGGCTGCGGACGAATTCAGATGGGGCCCGTTGAAAGCTAGCGCACCGATAGCTCGTGCACAAGGTTTCTGCGTCATGGGTGGGTGACCTCGCCAGCAGGCCCTCGATTAAGCGCACCAGCCGCTGGCCCGCGCTGCGAGGAGGTCTTCGACGTGACCGAGACGCTCTCGGCCGCCACCGCCCGCCGAATCTGACCGGAGGACGGGCCTCGAGTGTCAGCACGGGTGCCCCGCAGTCGTGGACCTGCCCCTGCCCATCCTGCAGCAGGCCGCCTTTCAATCAGTTGGCGTTACCCATACGCCCACTGTCGGCTCTCCCCCAGAGGGAGAGTCAAGTCCTGCTCCGGGAGGGCGCAGATTGCCATAAGCGGCCGGCCCGACGATCGGAGCGACGCGGCTGACCGATGCGAGCGCGTGCACGGCGTCGCTAGCCCGAGGTACGCCGCCGCGCACACGCCCACCCGCCAGCTGCGGCGGTATGCCGCGAAGAAGCCGACCGCCGCGAAGCTGGCGAAGCCGCACGACAGC
>NZ_JBFAOU010000239.1:0-9988 GCF_040675365.1 Catellatospora sp. NPDC049609
GGCGGTGCTCCGCCGGCCGAGGGCCGCTCCAAGGTGGAGCGGCGCGGTTCAGCTGCAAGCGGTGCACCGCCGGCCGAGGGCCGTGTGCGATCTGGTCTGAGGCTGCCCGGGACGGCGTCCGCGGCGGCTTCAGGCGTAGAGGAACCAGAAACCCGGCGGGTTGTTGGTGGGGACGGGATACCAGACGCACTGGTACGGCCCGGGCCAGTAACCGTTCTGGATGCCGTAGTTGCCGACCCGGTGGCACTCGGAGTTCTCGTAGTAGACGCCGCGCAGGATGGGCGCGGCCTGCGCGGGTGCCGCCCCGGCGAACACCGTCGAGCCGACCAGGACCGCCGCTAGCAGCGCCGTCTTGAGGTTGCGCATCTGACCTCCATCGTCTTCAGGGCGATGTGCATAGCATAGATAGACATCGATGAATGCGCCAGCTCTCGTACGGTCAGGGCGCGCGGGAGCAGACCGTCGTCAGCCCGCTGCCACGCTCGGCGGCCGGGGCACGTGCCAGGTCCAGGGGCCCGCCCGGTGGGCGATCGATCCCGCCGGGCGGGCCTGACGGGCGGACTCACCCGCGGGTCCACCGCTGGTTCGCTGCGGCGGTGCAGGTCCAGAGGATCACCGGTGTGCCGTTGGCGGTGGCGTTGCCGGAGACGTCCAGGCAGAGTCCCGAGCCCGGGTTGCTGACCGTGCCGTTGCTGTTGAGGTTCCACCGCTGGTTGGCCGCGCCGCTGCAGGTCCAGAGCTGGACCTTGGACCCCGGCGTCGCGCCGGTGGGCGCGTCCAGGCACTTGCCGAGCGACTGTATGCTCTGCCCGCTGACGGTCCACTGCTGGTTCGGCCGTCCGCTGCAGTCCCAGATGATGGGCTGGACGCCGTTGGCCGTGTTGCTTCCAGGCACGTCGAGGCAGCGCCCGGAGGCTGCGCTGACCAGCGTGGACGATGCCGGGCCGGTGCTCGTGCCGATGCTGCCCGGCACCGACCGCAGTGCGGCGTACCAGGTGGCGGCCATCTTGTCGTAGCCGGTGGCGGTCGGGTGGATGCCGTCGATGAGGTCGGCGGTGGTGAGCGCACTGTGCATGTCGACGAGGTGGACGCGCCGGCCCGCGTTGACCTTGCTCTGCACGATGCCGGGGATGGCGGCGTTGAAGGTGCGCGCGGCGTTCTCCTGGCCGGTGTTGCTCAGCGGGATGATGGTCGCGACGAACACGTCCGCTGACGGCACCGCTGCGGTGATCCGGTCGAGCAGGTTGGACAGCCTGCCCGGGGCGCCGGACAGGTTGTAGTTCTGCAGGACGTCGTTGGTGCCGATGTGCAGCAGCACCGTACGCGGGGTCGTGTTCTGGAGCCAGCCGCCGATGTTGGCGTCGATCTGGTCGATCCGCCATCCGGGGTGGCCCTCGTGGTCGTGGTCGCCGAGGGCGGAGGGGCCGTTGAACTGCGTGCCGACCAGGTCGACGCGGTACCCGCCGGCGGCCATCCGCTGCCAGAGCCCGATCCGGTAACCGCCCGGCACCTGGGTGCCCTCGGTTATCGAGTCGCCCAGCGGCATGACCCGCACCCCGCCGTTGGACTCGGCGCCGGCCACGCCGCCGTGCAGCGCCACCGCCGCGGCGGTCAACAACAGCGCGGCCGCCGCGGTGGCGAGCCGGCGCGCGTACTTGGACATCGTCGATCCCTTCGCTCGGTCACACGGGTCGAGCGGCCACTGCGCCAGGGCAGCGGTCATCGCTCATATCGATGCCACTTCGTCCAGGAGCCGGCCGGCGCCTGACCTACCGAGCCTGGGGACATGGATGACATATGATGTATCCGGTCCAATGTGACCGATAACATTCGCTGCGTCAAGGGCGATCCGCCGGTGGCCAAGGGCAGCCTGCGTGAGTCCTTCCTCGGCCGTCCGGCATGACAGGTGGCGTGCTGGAGGTCGTTGCGCCCCAGATGATCCCGGGTGGTTGTCCCCTGTAGACACCTGGGGAGCGTTCGCCCGCGTCGCGCGTGGCGGTGGGAGCGATCTACGCGGCCGCCATTGATCAAACGACGAACGTTGACATGTGACGTATTACGTCGCTACGGTGGCGCTGTCCCACGAGGACAGTCGGCCAGGGCAGTGAGCCGACCACCCTCAGCCCAGCAGCGTGGCGAATCGACGGCCGGGCCGCCGGCCGCAACGCGCCCCGGTCGGGCTCCCACCGGCCGACAGATCAACCGCCTGCCCGCCCGGGTGCGGCGGTATGGCTGTGCTGTCCCGTGCCCCGACCGCAGGCGGCTACCGGCAGTGCAGTCCTCGCTCCCAGGCAAGGAGACAGCACTGTGACATCCATCCAGCACCGACACGTCCTGCGACGGTGGCTCGCCGGGTTCGGCGCAGCCGCCGTCGTCCTCGCGGGCGCCCTGGCGGCCACCGCACTGACCGGACCGGCGGCGTACGCCGCGCCGACCGCAGGATGCGGCAAGAGCCCGACGCTGCGCACCGGCACGCACACGATCCAGAGCGGCGGCCAGAGCCGCAGCTTCAACCTTCGTGTCCCTGACGGTTACAACAACACCCGGCCCTACCGGCTCATCTTCGCCTACCACTGGCGGGGAGGCACCATGAACGACGTCTCCTCCGGTGGCAGCAGCGGCACCACGTGGTCGTACTACGGCATGCAGCAGCAGTCCGACAACAGCGCGATCCTGGTGGCCCCGCAGGGCCTCGGCAACGGCTGGGCCAACTCCGGCGGCGCCGACGTCACCTTCACCGACGACATGATCCGGATGATCCAGAACGACCTGTGCGTCGACACCGCCCAGCTGTTCGCCATGGGCTTCAGCTACGGCGGCGGGATGAGCTACGCCATCGCCTGTTCCCGGGCGACCGTGTTCCGCGCCGTGGTGGTGTACGCGGGCGCGCAGCTGTCCGGCTGTAGCGGCGGCACCCAGCCGATCGCCTACTTCGGCATCCACGGCATCTCCGACAACGTGCTCAACATCGCGCAGGGCCGCTCACTGCGCGACACCTTCCTGCGCAACAACGGCTGCGCCCAGCAGAACGCCGCCGAACCGGCCCCGGGCAGCGGCAGGCACATCACGACCACGTACTCCTGCCGTGCGGGGTACCCCGTGCAGTGGGCAGCCTTCGACGGCGGCCACGGGCCGGCGCCGGTGGAGGGATGCTCCGGCTGCGAGGACGGCGCCAGGACCTGGACCAAGGCGGAGGCCTGGCGGTTCCTGTCGCAGTTCGGGTCCAACCCGCCGCCGAGCTCCCCGCCGCCGAGCAGCCCGGCGCCCGGCCGGACCAACGTGCTGCTGGTGGGCCAGCAGTCGGGCCGCTGCGTCGACGTGCCCAACTCGTCCACGGCCAACGGCACCCAGCCGCAGCTGTGGGACTGTCACGGCGGGACCAACCAGCGCTGGACCTACACCGCGAGCCGGCAGCTGACGGTGTACGGCAACAAGTGCCTGGACGCCAACGCCGGCGGGACCGGCAACGGCACCGCCGTGATCATCTGGGACTGCAACGGTCAGGCCAACCAGCAGTGGAACCTCAACGCCAACGGCACCATCACCGGCGTGCAGTCGGGGCTGTGCGTCGACGTGTCGGGCGCGGCCACCGCCAACGGATCCAGGCTCCAGCTGTGGGGCTGTCATGGCGGCGCCAACCAGCAGTGGTCCACCCGGAACTGACCGGAACCGTCGGGTCACCGCGGCGGGCACGCGTGCTGCGGCAGTCGAAAGGAAGAAGAAGACGTGAAGCCAGCTCTATCGACCATGGGAAGATCGCTGTCGGCGGTGCTGCTCCTGGTGTCCGCCTCGCTGGCGGCCGCCGTCGCCCACCAGGCGCCCGCTTCGGCCGCGATCCAGGCGACGTACTACGTCGCCCCCAACGGCAACGACAGCAACCCGGGGACCATCGGCTCGCCGCTGCGGACCGTGCAACGCGCCCGGGACCTCGTCCGCACCGTCAACACGAACATGACCGGCGACATCTACGTGTATCTGCGCGGCGGAACGTATCCGGTGAGCAGCACCATCGAGTTCGGTGCGACCGACTCGGGCACCAACGGCCACCGCGTCGTCTACGCCGCCTACCCCGACGAGACGCCGGTCCTCGACGGCGGGGTGCAGGTGACGGGATGGACCCAGCACAGCGGCAACATCTGGAAGGCACCCCTCGACCGCGCCAACAAGCTGCGCGCGCTCTATGTCAACGGCAAGCGCGCCCACATGGCGTCGAAGACGATCTCCTCGGCGGGCTGCTACGGGACATACAACGTCACGGCCGGTCAGGCTGCGTGGGCCTGGGAGTCGGGGTCGCAGTGTGACGGGGCCCGGTACAGCGCGTCGGACTTTCCCGCTATCAGCGGCAACCACGACGACATCGAGATCGAGACCGGCACCACCTGGACCACCGCCATCGTGGGAGTCCGCCAGGTGACCAGCGACGGCTCCGGTCGCATCGCGCTGTTCCAGCAGCCGGGTGCGGCCATCGCCCAGGGCGCGTTCAACGGCAACGCCCAGGTGGGCGGCGCACACAAGGTCATGAACGCGTACGAGTTCCTGGACACGCCGGGTGAGTTCTTCTTCAACAAGTCCACCCGGACGCTGTACTACTACAAGTCCGGCTCGGAGAACATGGCGACCGCCTTGGTCTTCGCGCCCAACAACGTGACCACGCTGGTGCGGATCGCCGGCACCGCCACCGGCAGCCACGCACGCAACATCACGCTGTCCGGGATCACCGTGCAGCACTCCGACTGGAACCTGTTCAACGTGGCCGGCTCGTCCTTCAAGCAGGCACAGCAGGGCAACCTGGGCGCCACCGCGTACGCCAAGGGCAACTTCCACGTCTATTACTACCGCAACGTCGACGTCACGCCGACCATCATCGACGTCCAGAACGCCGACGGGATCCTGCTGCAGCGCAACCGGATCCAGCACACCGGCGGCGACGGCATCGGCATGGTCAACGACGTGCAGAACTCGCAGCTGATCGGCAACTTCACCAACGACATCGCCGGGTCCGCCGTCAGCGTGGGCCACCCCCAGCACGTGTACATCGGCGACCACACGTCGGGCAACCGCGAGAAGTATCCGGTCCAGGTCGAAGGCCTGCCGAAGAGCATCGAGATCAGGAACAACTACCTCTACGACAGCGCCGTGCTGTTCAACGGGCACAGCCCCATCTCGGCCTACTTCGTCGACACGCTCACGGTGCAGCGCAACCGCATCGAGAAGGCGCCGTGGTCGGGCATCACGATGGGCTGGGGGTGGTGGAACTTCGACGGCTCGTCCGGCTCGATCGCGCCCAACCGCCCGACGACGACGGCGAAGAACAACAACATCAGCTACAACCACTTCATCGACACGGTGCAGCGCCTCAGCGACACGGCGCCCATCTACACCCTGGGCAGCCAGCCCGGGACAACCATCAGCAACAACTACCTCCAGGGCGTTCCGTCCGGCCACAAGTACGGGCTGCACCCGGACGAGGGCTCCGCGTACATGACGTTCCGCGACAACGTGCTGAGCGTGGACAAGAACGTCACCTGGCTCATCAACTCCGACGACTGGGGGCGCAAGCACGATCTGAGCATCACGCAGACGTACGGCCCCATCAACAAGGTGTCGAACAAGAACCTGCCCAACAGCACGGTCCACGACATCCTCGTCTCGGCCGACTACGTCTGGCCGGCGGCGGCATACGGCATCGCCGTGAACTCCGGGCTCGAGGACGCCTACCGGGGCATCATCCCGCAGGGCAACCTCGTGCTGAGCGACTACGTGCTGCCGGCCAGCACGTACGTCGGCGGCACCGGGACCTCGATCCCGATCCGGAGCACCGGCGACGCGGCCAGGTCCGTCTGGCTCGCCCCCTACGGCACGACCAGCTTCGTGGCCGGGCCGACGATGACCCGTGCCACCGGCACCGCCACCTCGATCGCGGTTCCGACATCGGCGGGCGAGTACCGGCTCTACGTGCTGGACGCGCAGGGCGTCCGGTCGGTCGAGTCGAAGTCGATCGTGCGCCGTGAGGGCGGCGGCGGAGGCGGCCAGCAGAACGTGCAGATCGTGGGCGGTCAGTCCGGCCGCTGCATCGACGCGCCCAACAGCGCGACCGCCAACGGCAGCCAGCTGCAGCTGTGGGACTGCCACGGCGGCACCAACCAGCGCTGGACCTACACCAGCGGCAAGCAGCTGACCCTGTACGGCAACAAGTGCCTGGACGCGTCCGGGGCCGGCACGGCCAACGGCACCGCGGTGGTGATCTGGGACTGCCACGGCGCGACCAACCAGCAGTGGAACCTCAACGCCAACGGCACCATCTCCAGCGTGCAGTCCGGGCTGTGCGTGGATGCCACCGGCGCGGCGACCGCCAACGGCACCAAGATCGTCCTGTGGTCGTGCAACAGCGGCGCCAACCAGCAATGGAGTCTGCGCAGCTGACCACGTGGTCGACGACCCGGCCTCGCTCTCGGCGAGGCCGGGTCGTCGACCCGCTGTTCAGACATCTTCAGTGCGACGAGCCTGCGCGGGTGGTGCCTCAGGCGGCCGAGCAGGCAGGCGTCGGGGTCGACGGAGTGCCACCGGCAAGGAAGCCGAAGGTGGTCGATCCGCCGGCCGCCAGCGCCCCGTTGTAGGAGACGTTGCGCACCGTGACGGACTGGCCACTGCTGGACAGGGTGCCGCTCCACAGCTGGGTGATGGACTGGCCGCTGGTGAGCGTCCAGCCGACGGCCCACCCCGAGATCGGGGCGCGGCCGGCGGTTACCGTCACCTCCGCCTGGAAGCCGCCGGGCCAGGAGTTGACCGTCCGGTAGGTGGCGCTGCACGCGCCGCCAGGCGCGGGCGAGGACGGCGCGGGGCTGCTCGGCACGGGGCTCGCCGAGGGAGAGCTGCTCGGTGACGGGCTGGCCGACGGGGAGGCGCTGGCCGACGGGGAGGCGCTGGGCGAGGGCGGGGCGGCGAACTGGGCCAGGAACGTGTTGACCGCCGCCGAGGTCCAGGTGCGCGTGCCGCTGGTGGCTGTCGACCCGTCCACGGGGTGGGGTGCGTGGTCGCCGTCGAAGGCCGCCCACTGGACCGGATACCCGGCCCGGCACCCCGCGTAGGCGGTGGTGATGTGCGTCAGGCTGCCCTGGGCAGGCTCGCGCGGGCTCTGCGCGGTGCAGCCGTTGTTGCGGACGAAGGTGTCGCGGATCGAGCGTCCGCTGGAGATGTTGAGCACGCTGTCGTGGGTGCCGTGGATGCCGAAGTAGGCGACCGGCTGCGTGCCCCCGCTGCAGCCGCTGAGGTTGGCGCCGGAGTAGACCACGACCGCGCGGAAGACCGTGGGCCGGGCGCAGGCCAGCGCGTAGCTCATCGCGCCGCCGTAGCTCCAGCCCATGGCGTAGACCTGGGTCGTGTCCACGCACAGGTCGGCCTCCACCAGCCGGACCAGGTCGTCGATCAGGGTGACGTCCCGGCCGTTGGTGTTGGCCCACCCGTTGCTGATGCCCTGCGGCGCGACGAAGATCGTGCCGTCGTTGGACAGCTGCTTCTGCCCGTAGAAGGCCCAGGCCGCCCCGTCCGCTCCGCCGGTGGCGACGTCGCCTGCGGTGCCGTTGAGCCAGTGCAGTCCGAAGATGAGCCGGTACGGCCGGGTGTTGGTGTAGGTGCTCGGGATGCTCAGGATGTAGCTGCGGTTCTGGCCGCTGCTCTGGATCGAATGAGTCCCGCTGGTCAGCGTGGGGGTCCTGCCGCAGCCGGCGGTCGGCCCGGCCTCGGCCAGGCGCGGCACCAGCAGGACCGCGCCGGTCAGCGCCAGTGTCAGCAGGCTGCTCAGCGCCCACCGCTGTCGTCTTGAGCTGGTCGTTCGTGTCATGGCACTTCCTTGATCGCCACAGTTGCGGGTCGGCTTGCCCTTGCCTGCCCCTGCCGGTGTGCCGGACTTCCATCGCGTACGCCGTCGGGCTCCATCGACGACGTGTGTCATGAAGAATGCCGGTCGGACATGAAAGTGTCAATCGAACGACTCGGATGGCAGCCGGGCTGCCCGGTGTCGTGGGGGCGCCGACGCCCCGCCCCTACGATGAGCGGGACCCCGTGCCGCGGGGTCTGGTCGTCTCAGCGCCGGAGTCGTGGTGAATCCGTTCGAGATAGAAGAGATCTTCCCCGATGTGGCCGGCGGCTCCCGGCTGCCGCGACGCCAGGCGGGCAACTCGCCCCAGGGCCTGGCGACGACGCTGGTCGCCGATTACACGCTGCCCACCCGCGCCTGGCTGCCGTCGGCCGCCGTGACGACCCTGCTCGGCGAGTTCGGGATCACCAGCGGCGCGGCCCGGACCGCGATCAGCCGGCTGGCCCGCCGGGGCGTGCTGGAGAGCAGCCGGGATGGCCGGCACAGCTTCTACCGGCTGACCAGGGACGCCGCCGACGAGCTGTCGGCCGGGGGAGCCTGGATCGCCCGCTTCGCCGAGCAGGTGCGCACCTGGGACGGCACCTGGACGCTGGTCGCCTTCTCGCTGCCGCAGGAGCACGGCACCCAGCGACGATCGCTGCGCGGCCAGCTGCGCTGGCTGGGCTTCGCGCCGCTGTACGACGGGCTGTGGGTGTCGCCGGATCCGTGGAACCCCACCGTCGCCGGGCGGCTGGCGGCGGTCACGCCCGGGGCGATGACCGTCTTCCGGGCGGCGCATGTGGACCTGGCCGCCACTGCGGACCGCAACCCGATCGAGGCGTGGGACATCGCCGCGATCACCGAGCACTACGCGGCCTTCGACCGGCAGTGGCGGCCGCTGCTGCAGCGCGTCCGCGAGGGGCGGATCGTCGGAGCCGCGGCGGTCCGGGCCCGGACGGAGATCATGGACGACTACCGGCACATCCCGCTGCTCGATCCGCAGCTGCCCGTGGAGCTGCTGCCGGCGGGCTGGCCGCGCACGCGCGCCCGAGAGGTGTTCGTCGAGATCTATGACGGGCTCGCCGAGCAGGCGCAGCGACATGTGCTGGAGGTGGTGCGCCGGTCGTCGGGCGAGCCTCCGGTGGGCATCACGGCCCACACCGTCGCGGTGATGGCCGCCAGCTGAGCTGTTCCGAAGGTAATCCGGAAGTTTCGGTGCGAGCGCAGTGATCCACTGCGGTGCGATTTTTTGTGCCGTGCGACGGACGGCTCTGGGTGATCGGTGATGATCGCTCGCCAGGCCTCGCGAACTGCAGGAACGATGCTCCTCAGTGGATGCCGACCTGGGGTCGCGCGGAGGCCTTGCCACATTGGCCAGTGATCGTCTTCCGGAAGTTATCGAAAAGTTTCCGTTGCGACGGGGTATCCAAGCGTGGCAACATGCCCCGGTATCGATGCCCGTTCCCATGGCGCCGCGACAGATCGCCCGAGACGACGCGTGCGCCGACCACGAAAGGAGACCATGATGACAGCGCTGCCCTCGGCGCATCATGGCCGGAACCGACAGCGGCGATCACCGATCCGCGCCGCCGCGCTCACCGCGGCCGCCGGCGCCCTCGCCCTGCTGACCGTCGTGCTCGTGATCCCGAACGCGAACGCAGCGGCCAGCACCCTCGGCGCCGCCGCCGCGCAGTCGGGGCGGTACTTCGGCACCGCCATCGCCGCCAACCGGCTCGGCGACTCGACGTACAGCACGATCGCGGCCCGTGAGTTCAACATGGTGACCGCCGAGAACGAGATGAAGCCCGACGCCACCCAGCCGAACCGGGGGCAGTTCAACTTCAGCGCGGGCGACCAGATCTACAACTGGGCCAACCAGCGCGGCATCAAGGTCCGCGGCCACACGTTGGCGTGGCACGCCCAGCAGCCCGGCTGGATGCAGAGCCTGAACGGCAGCGCGCTGCGCCAGGCGATGATCGACCACATCAACGGTGTCATGGCCCACTACCGGGGCAAGCTCGTCGCCTGGGACGTGGTCAACGAGGCGTTCAACGAGGACGGCAGCCGCCGCTCGTCCAACCTGCAGGGCACCGGCAACGACTGGATCGAGGTGGCGTTCCGCACCGCCCGCGC
>NZ_JBFAOU010000240.1:0-9897 GCF_040675365.1 Catellatospora sp. NPDC049609
CGGCGGGCACCTCGATGCCCTCGTCGACGGCGAGCATGCGGGCGATCAGCCCGTGGATCATGTCCAGCGCGGTCGCGGCGACGCCGACTGGAGGCTCGGCCGCGGCGCGGGTTGCGGCCGCGGTGCCCTCCTCGGTCATCACCATGGTGTCGACTACTCCTTGGCCAGCAGGGCGTTCATCTGCGCGGCGAGTTCCTTCGCGGCCACGTCGACGGCCACCTCACCGGTGTACGCCTTGGTCAGCTGCTTGAACTCCTCGTCGTTCCAGGCGGCGGTGTTGCGCGACACCGGGTACGGCACCGCGTAGCCCACCGCGTCGATGAACACCTTGCCCTTGAACTTCGCGTTGGCCGCGAGCCACGCGTCCTGGGTGCCGGTGTACGCCGGGATCGGGCCCTTCTTGCCGAGGATCTCGGCGGCGGGCTTCGAGCCGAGGAACTTCACGAACTCCCACGCCTGCGCCGGGTACTTCGTCTTGGCGGAGACCACGTTGGCCAGGCCGTGGATGATGGTGGCCTGCTTGGCGCCGATCGGCAGCGGCGCGGCGTCCACCCGGGTCTTGGTGTACTCGTTGTTGCCGAACTCGGTGACGTTCCAGGAGCCGCCCCAGTACATCGCGAGCTTGCCGGACTCGAAGAGCTGGATCGGGTGGGTGTCGGTCATCGTCTTGAGGTCCGGCGACTGCTTGTTCTTGATCAGGTCGGTCCAGAACCTCAGGCCCTCGATGGTGGCCGGGTCGTCGTAGCCGGACTTCTTGCCGTCGGCCGAGATGACGTTGCCGCCGGCCTGGTAGATGGTGTTGTAGAAGTACTCCTGGCCGGCGATGTTGGCGCCGACGGCGTACACGCCCTTGGCCGGGTTCGTCAGCTTCGCGGCCGCGGCCTTGAAGTCGTCCCAGGTCCAGTTGTCGGCCGGGTGCTTGACGCCCGCCGCGTCGAAGAGCTCCTTGTTGTACCAGACGCCGACGGTGTCCATGTCCTTCGGCAGCCCGTAGATCTTGCCCTCGAAGGTGTACAGGTCGACCAGGGCCTTCGGGTACACGCTCAGGTCCAGCTTCGCCTCGGCGACCTTGTCGGCCAGCGGCATGATCACGCCGTTGTCCGCGTAGAGCTGGATGTTCGGCCCGTTCATCCAGAACACGTCCGGCGCGGCGCCGCCGGTGACGGCCGCCCGCAGCTTGGTCCAGTAGTCGGCCCACGGGGTGAGCTGGACGTTGATGGTGATGTTCGGGTGGTCCTTGGTGAAGGCGGCCGCGAGCTCCTCCATCACCGGGACCTGGTTCTTGTCCCATACCGCGTAGGACAGCGTCGCCTTCTCGTCAGCGCTCGCGGCCGGCTCGTCGGAGCCGCAGCCCGCCGCGGTCACCGCGAGCGCGGCGGCCAGCATCGTGGCTGCTCCTACCCGCACTGCTTTCCACATCTGAGGAACCCTTCTCGCAAGAGCAACATCATCGGGGATCACCCGGGCCGCGTGGGGGCGTCGAGTGGCGTGACACCACCCGGTGCCGTCGAGACCCGCATCACATGCGCTTGCCCAGTATTAATGGAGTCCTGAATAAGTTTGTCAAGGGCTCACCCGCGAGCCGAGGATGCCGAAGTGCTAACGCCCTGGTCGGACGGGTGCGGCCACGCCGGTGCGCGCGTCGAACAGATGCTCCTGAAGATGTTCGAGCGAAAGCTTCACCGCGCCGAGGGCCACCGACTCGTCGCCCAGGGTCGACGTCACGATCTCCGGGATGCGCACGCAGCGCTTCTCGATCTCGCGGCGCAGCGGCTCCAGCAGCACGTCCGCCGAGCGGGAGAAGCCGCCGCCGAGCACCACCAGCTGCGGATCCAGCGCCAGGACCAGCGCCGACGCACCCAGCGCCAGGTCCCTGGCGTAGCGGCGCACCACCGCCACCGCCCTGCGGTCGCCGTCGCGAGCGGCGGCGAAGACGTAGCCGGCCAGGTCGTCCGGGTCGGTGCCGGCCGGGGCGCCGGTCCACCCGCGCAGGTGCTCCTGCGCCCGGATCCAGCCCAGCTCGGGCAGCGCCCCGATCTCGCCCGCGGCCTGCGCGAACCCCCGGTGCAGCCGCCCGTCGATGATCAGCCCGGTGCCCGTACGCAGGCCCGCCAGCAGGTAGACCACGTGCTGGGCGTACCGGGCCACCCCGCGCCACGTCTCGGCGAGCGCCGCCAGGCGGCTGTCGTTCTCGACCAGCACCGTGCCGCCCACCAGGCGTCCGACGTGCTGGGCCAGGTGCACGCCGGTCCACTCGGGGAACGCCACCGACAGCACGACCCGGCCCGACGCGTCGACCAGGCCGCTGGTGCCGACCGTCGTCGCCCAGACGTCGGCTCCGCTCAGGCCCGCTCCGGCCAGGCACTCGCCGACGGCGGCGTCCACTGCCCCGAGCCGGTCCGCGCGGCCCGCGGTGATCGCCACCGGGGTGCGTACCGTGTGCTTGACCTGCCCGTCCAGGTCGGCGGCCATGACCCGGATGGTGTGCCCGCCGATGTCCACGCCGAGCACGTGCCCGGCGTCGGCGCGGAACCGGTAGCGCCGGGCCGGGCGGCCCATCACCCCGGGCGCGGGCTGCACCTCCTCCAGCCAGCCCTGCTCCTGCAGCTGCTGCACCACGTCCTCGGTCGACGGCCGGGACAGGCCCGTGTCCCGGGACAGCTCGGTCAGCGTCAGCGCCTCCCGGCCGCGCAGCACGTGCACCACCGCGAGCGCGTTGAGCTGCCGCAACCGGGACAGATCCCCGCCCGCCAGTTGTTCGGTCACCGTCGGCCCCCTTTTGCACACCGGGTTGCCATGTTACTAATTATGGAGACCTTCAAAAGTAACTCCTCCAGGGATGGCTGAGATGACTGTAGACGGGGTGCGGCTGGTCGTGGCGGGCGCCGGGCTGCGCGGCATCGGGTACGCCCGCCGTGCGGCCGCCACGGGCGCCCGCGTGGTGGCCGTGGCCGAGCCCGACGCCGCCCGCCGCGAGTCGTTCGCCGCCGAGTTCGGGGTGCCCGCCGAGCACGTGTACGCCGACTGGGCCGAGCTCGCCGCCGCGGGCCGGCTGGCCGACGCCGTCGTGATCGCCACCCAGGACCAGACCCACGCCGACGCCGCCGTCGCCTTCGCACAGCTGGGTTACCACATACTCCTGGAAAAGCCGATGGCCACCACCGAACCCGACGCGCTGCGCATCGCCGAGGCCGTCGACCGGGCCGGGGTCATGCTCGCCGTGTGCCACGTGCTGCGCTACACGCCGTACACGCAGGCGCTGAAGAAGCTGCTCGACGAGGGTGCGATCGGGCGGCTGGTGAACGTGCAGCACCTGGAGCCGATCGGGTGGTGGCACTTCGCGCACTCGTTCGTGCGCGGGCACTGGAGCAACTCCGAGACGTCCGCGCCGCTGCTGCTCACCAAGTCCTGCCACGACATCGACTGGCTGCTGTACCTGTTCGGCAGCGCGCCCAGCCGGGTCAGCTCGTTCGGCGGCCTGGCCCACTTCCGCGCCGAGCAGCGCCCCGAGGGAGCCGCCGACCGGTGCCTGGACTGCCCCCTCGAACCGCGCTGCCCGTACTCCGCGCCCCGCCTCTACCGCTCCTGCCTGGGCGATCCGGCCCGCGAGTTCTGGCCGCTGTCGGCGGTCACCCGCGACCACACTCCCGCCGGCATCGACGCCGCCCTGCGCGACGGGCCGTACGGGCGCTGCGTGTACGGCAGCGACAACAACGTGGTCGACCACCAGGTGGTGGCGATGGAGTTCGCCGACGGGGCGACGTGCACATTCACCATGACCGCGTTCACGCCGATGGAGAACCGGCGCACCCGCCTGTTCGGCACCCACGGGCAGCTCGACGGGGACGGGCGGCTGCTGCACCTGACCGACTTCCGCACCGGTGAGCAGACCACCATCGACACCGGGCTCACCGCCGGGGGCACGGCGGCGGACGGGCACGGCGGGGGCGACGACGCCATCATGGACGCGTTCCTCGGGGCGGTCGCCACCGGCGACGTCAAGCTGCTCAACTCCGACGCCGCCACCAGCCTCGCCGGCCACCGCGTCGTCTGGGCCGCCGAGCAGGCCCGCACCACCGGCACCATCACCACCGTCCCCGCCTGACCGCCGTCTCGACCCCGGCACTGGTGGCATGATCGCCGTTTCCGGTCAGAAAGTGCAGTAGGACACAGGTTCTGACCGAAAACGGCGATCTTGCCCGGCAGGAGGGGTCAGAGGTTGGGGGCGAAGTGGGCGGCGGCGGCGGCGATGGCGGCGTTGAGGGCGTCCTCGGTGGCCAGGGAGGTGGCCCGGACGGTGTCGGCCCAGGCGGCGATGGAGCCGCGGGAGAGCTCCTGGCCCTCGATGGAGTTCTCGGCGGCGGCGGGGTCGCCGAAGTCCTCTCCCGCGAGGTGCCAGGCCAGGTGGAGGAAGCCCTGGTCCCAGCCGGGGCCGACGTAGAGGGCGCCCGCGGCGCCGCCGGCCACGGACAGCGGGACGGTGTGCGCGACCTCGAGGTCGGTCCGGTCGGGGCCGGCCTCGGTGAGGCGGACCTCGACGATGCTGTTGGGGGCGCCGTACGTCATGCGCAGCAGGTGCGGCGGGGCGCAGCGCAGGATGTCGCCGCCGGCGTTGTTCTCGATCTGGAAGCTGCCGCCCTCCTTGAGGTCGCCGCTGACCGGGGCGAACCAGCGCGGCAGCCGCTCGGGGTTGGTGATCGCGTCCCACACGTCGTCGACCTCGGCGCGGTACGTGCGCCGGATGATCACGGCCACGCCCTCGCCCTCGTCGGTGTCGGCCTGGGCGACCTGCCGCCGGATCGCCTCAAGCTGCTCGGTGATGTCCCTCATCGTCTTCCTTTCGCTGTCGGTCGCGTTGCCGGCGTTCCCGGCGGCCGCGGGCGAGCTCGGTCTCCAGTGCGTCCAGGCGCTGGCTCCAGAAGCCGCGGAAGCGGTCGAGCCAGGCGTCCACCTCGCGCAGCGGTGCGGAGTCCACCGCATACAGGCGTCGGGTACCCACCGCGCGGACCGTCGCGAACCCGTTCTCGCGCAGCACCTTCAGGTGCTGGGAGACGGCGGGCTGGGAGATGCCGAACTCCGCCTGGATCACCTCGGTGAGCGCGCCGGAGGCCTGCTCGCCCTCGGCCAGCAGCTCGAGGATCCGGCGCCGGACCGGGTCCCCTAGTACGTCGAAGGCGTGCACGGGCCGAAACTACAGCCACAACTTATATAAGTCAAACCTGGTATTAGGTCAGCAGCAGGTCGAGCAGCAGATCGGTGAGCGCGGCCGCGCGCTCGGTGGCGTCGCCCGGAGCGATGACGACCAGGCCGAGACCCCGGTCGGGCACCCGGGCGAGCATGGTGCGCACGCCCGGCCAGGCCCCGCCGTGCCGGTGGTACGTGTACCCGTGGCGGCGGCATACGCCCATGCCCCAGGCGTAGTCCAGGGCTGTGCCGTCGTCGAGGCGGCCCGGCGTCTGCAGCAGACCGCTGACGCCCAGCGCGCCGGTGTTGAGCGCGTCCGCCCAGCGCAGCAGGTCGGCGGCGGTGGTCCAGAGACCGCCGTCGCCCAGCGACAGCGGCGCCGGATGGCGGGGGGTCAGCGGCCGCGCGCCGGGCGGGGCCGGGTGCGGGCCGTCCCAGAGGCGGCTGCGCGCCATGCCGAGCGGTGCGAACAGCAGCTCGTGCGCGAGGCCGGGCAGCTCGCGGCCCGCCGCGCGGCGCACCGCCTCGGCCAGGCACACGTAGCCGGTGTTGGAGTACGCGTACGCCGTGCCGGGCGGCCGGGCCGGGGAAGGCAGCGTGGCCAGGGCGGCCAGCACGCCCGCGGTGGTGCGGTCGCCGGTGAGCAGCCCGTCGACGGCGGCGTCGGCGGGCAGGCCGCCGGTGTGGTGGACCAGGTGGCGCAGGCGCACCGCGCCGGCCCAGCCGGGCAGCTCCGGCAGCCGCAGCGACAGCGGCTCGTCGACCGCCAGGCCGCCGCGCTGCGCGACCAGCAGGGCGCAGGCGGCGACGAGCTGCTTGGACAGCGACGCGGCGTAGACCAGCGTGGTGGGCGTGTACGGCCCCTGGCAGACGAACTCCGGGTCGCCGCGCCGGGACACCCCGACCACGAGCGGCTCGCCGTCGCGGTAGCCGGCGGTACGGGCCAGCCGCCCGATCTCCCGCCCCGGCACTAGACCCCGCAGTCGCTGGGCAGGGCGTCGACGTACCCCATCGCGAGGGCCGCGAGCAGCACGAACGGCACGAAGCTGAGGCCCCACCCGGCCAGCACGGCCCACTGGTTGCCGCCCGCCACCCGGCGCAGCGCGGCGGCCAGCAGGAAACCGCCCAGCATGAGGTCGATCAGCACGGCCAGCGCCCAGCCCGCCGCGAGCCCGCCGGCCGGGTCGCAGCCCTCCAGCCGCAGCAGGGAGAGCACCGCGTACCCGACGGCGGCGAGCAGGTGCACGCCGGTGCCGATCGCCAGGTTGGCGGTCAGGCTCAACGGGGCCGGGGGCCGGTGCTCCGGGTGCTCCGCCACGTGACCGCCTCACTGCCGACGCCCGCGGACCGGGCGGCCCGAGGCGCTGCGAAGTGTCGCACGGCGACGTTACCGCCCGTTTACCGCTAGTCGTACAGCCCTTCCAGCGCGCGCAGGCGCTCCACCACCTCGGCGGCCAGGTCCAGGCTCGCCGCGGACAGCCCGGTCATCCGGTACGCCAGCCGGCGCACCTTCGCGTCGCGCAGCGCCCCGAGCAGCTCCAGCTCCTGGTCCACGGCGGCGGCGCGCTCGGGGTCGAGGAAGTACGCCACGTCCACGCCGAAGTGGGCGGCGATCCGCCGGACGAGCCCCAGGCTCGGGTTGGCGCGCTTGCCGGTGCGCAGCATCCCGATGTACTGGACGGACACGTCCACGGCCCGGGCGACCAGCTCGTCGGTCTGGCGTACGCCGCCCGGCCGGATCGCCGCCACCAGCCGGTTGTAGCGCTCGGCGAAGTGCGGCACCTCTCGCGTGGGCATCTGTTCATCATCGGACGGGCAGGCCGGGCCGGTCATGTTCACTCCACTTCGGACACGCCGGGCGGATCGGCCGCTACTCGGGCTGCGGGTGCAGATGCTGCAGCTGATGCTGGAAGGCCAGGATCACCGCGTCGAACTGGGCCTCGATGGCGGGCAGGTTGGACCGCGCCGCCTCGAGCGAGCGCAGGCAGGTGGCCAGCATCGCCACGTCGCGCGCCCGGCGCTCGTCGGCGGCGCTGTAGGCGACCCCCGCGCTGGCGCGGTAGCTGGCCGCGGCCCGGTCGGCGTCGCGCCGGGCGGCCTCCAGGATGTGCGCGGCCTGCTTCTCGGCGGTCTCCACGATCAGCCTGCCCTGCTGCTGCGCGGCCGCGATCACCGTGTCGGCCTGGGCCTGCGCCCGCGCGGTGAGGGTGACCGCCTCGGCGGCGACCTGCCGGGCCCGCACCGCGGGGTCCGCCGCGCCCAGCCGGTCGCCCAGCCGTTTGACCCGGTCCAGCTCGGCCTGCTGCGTCACGATGTACGCGTTGAGCGCGTCGATGTCCTCGGCGACGGTGCGCCGCAGCCGGTCCACCGCCTCCTTGTCGTAGCCGCGCCGCCGGCCGGTCGCGTCCGGCAGGTGGTGCCGCACGATCGACTCGGGCGTGTGCGGCACGCGCTTGCGCAGGTCGGGCGCCTCCTGAGTGCCGAGCGCGCTGACTGGTGTCACGGTTCCCCCTGGTTCACCGGGCCGCGTCGAACGCGGCGGGCGTCGGCGACGGCAGGTAGCGCCCGCCGTCGTACTCCTCGATGTGGATCCGGTCGTCGGGCACGCCCACCGCGGCGAGCGCCTCGCGCGCGCGGCCGGACAGCGCGGGCGGGCCGCACACGTACACCTCGCGCTCGGCCAGGCGGCCGGTGCGCAGGGCCGCGCCGAGCACGTCGTCGCCGCCGTGCTCCTCCGGCGTCACCGGGACGACGGTCAGCCAGCGGTGCGCCGCTTCGAGCCCGCGCAGCGTCGGCAGGTCGTAGAGGTCGGTCACGCTCCGCGCGCCCGCATACAGGTGCACGGCACGGGGCGGCACCCCGGCGCCGCACTCCACCTCGACCTGCTCGACCAGCGCCCGCAACGGCGCGAGCCCGGTGCCCGCCGCGATCAGCAGCAGGTCGCGGCCGCCGCCGGGGGTCAGCGTGAGCCGCCGCCCCACCGGTGCGCCGAGCCGCACCTGGTCGCCCTCGCGCAGCTGGTGCACCAGCGCCGGGCTCAGCTCGCCGCCGGGCTGCGCGCGGACGTGGAACTCGATGGTGCCGTCGGCGCGCGGGGTGTTGGCGGGCGACAGCAGCCGCCAGACCCGGGGCCGCAGCGCGCACTCCAGCGACACCGACTGGCCCGGCCGGTACGGCAGCGGCATGGTCGGCCGCACCGTGAACACCGCGAGGTCGGTGCCGCGGCGCTCGTGCTCCAGCACGTCCGCGGTCCACCACGCGGGCTGGCTGCGGGCGGCGTGCTCGGCCGCCCGCAGCATGATGCCCGACACCTTGTCGTACGCCGCCGCCCACTCCGCGGCCAGGTCGTCGGTCCACTGCTCGCCCAGGAAGTGCTCCAGGGTGGCGAGCAGGGCCTGCCCGACCTGCGCGTAGTGTGCCCCGACCACGGAGAACTTGCGGTGGTCGCGGCCCAGCCCGGCCAGGTACGGCATGGCCTGGTCGAGCCGGTCGACGTGCGACACGACGTGCCCGAGCGCCTGCAGCAGCCGCTCCCGCTGGCCGGCCATGGACACCGGGAACAGGTCGCGCAGCTCCGGGTACGCCACGAAGAGGAAGGCGTAGAAGTGCTGCGCGGCACGGTCGCCGTGGGACTGGACCACGGCGAAACTGCGCTGCAGGCGGAGGGCGTCCATCGTCAGGCCGCCGCGGGCCTGACGATCAGCGGCTCGACGCTCGCGAGCACCTGTCCGACCTGGATGATCACGTCCATGGGGACGTGCAGCTCGAACAGGACCCCGGCGGCGTAATGCGCCACCCGCTGGTAGTGCGCCGCGCTGATGCCCAGCCGGGCGTGCGCCGGTCCCAGTTTCTCCACCGGGTAGGTGGCGGGACCGCCGAGCACGTGGCTGAGCAGCGCGACCATGTGGCCCTTGAGCCGGGGCAGGTCGACCCCGTCGAAGTAACCCGCGAGCTGCTCGTCGGCGAGCAGGTAGGTGTAGAGCCGGTTGACCGCCTCGCGTACCGACGGTGCCCCGCCGATGAGCTCGTACGCGCTGGTGGCCGTGGTTGTCGCTCCTGGACTGTCTGACACGTTGCGCCTCCGTCGTCGCAGTGGTGAGCAGCGCGGAGCCGACCGTGACCGGCCCGGGCCCGCACCCGGATCGGACGCGACGAAGCACGCCGGCACAACCAGCGGTTTTCCCGAAGGCCGCCAAACAAACTGCTGGTTATCCGCGCACCAGCAGCATATATAGATACGTCTCTTAGGTGTCAACCAGTAGTCGCGTAATATACGGATTGTGTTTTAGAACACATGTTCGACGACTGTCCACATCGTACGGAAGGCGCTCAGTCCTCCTCCAGCACGGACAGGATGTTGCCCGCCGGATCGCGGAACCACGCGATCCGCGGACCTCCGCCGCCCTCGGCGACCCCGTTCGCGTCGGTCTTGACCGCCCCAGTGTCGAACCGCTCGAACTCGACGCCGCGGCCGCGCAGCTCCGCCATCGCCGCCTCCAGATCGGCCACCGGGAAGTTCAGGATGGTGTACGTGGCCGGCTGGTGGTCCGGCTTCGGATAGACCAGCACCTGGGCGCCGCTGGCCAGGTCGAGCCGCAGCATCCCCCCGCCGGCGTCGCGCCGACGTCGACTTCGTCGCCAACGACCACTACCTCGAACCGGGCCCGCAGTCCGTCGACGAGCTGTCGTTCTCGGCCAACCTCACCGGCAACA
>NZ_JBFAOU010000241.1:0-9783 GCF_040675365.1 Catellatospora sp. NPDC049609
GGTTGGCCTCCGCGAGCGGGCGCAGCCACGGCGGCCAACCCGGTGACCGCCGTGGTCACGGCGCTGCGCATAGCCGCATCATGCGGCTCGACCACCGCATGCCGGGACACCTCCGGGCGGTGGCGGTCGTCAGCCAGGTGCGCCCGTTTCTCGGCGGCAGGTGGTCAGCAAGGCTCGTAGTAGCAGATGTACGAGCCGTGGCCGAGATCGCTGCACGAGTAGATGCAGAACCGCCCCGACGGGTCCTGCATCGTCGGCGGGCAGTGGATGGCACATTCCGACAGGACCGAAGACTCGCTGCCGCAGCAGCCGCCCTCAGGCCGGACCGGTGCCGGCTTCTCGCCATGCGGCTTCACCACCCTGGCGATCCTCTTCTGCTTCGTGGCACGGCTCAGGAGCGCCGCGTACATGACGCCCTCCGGCGACTGCGGGGACTTGAACGTCAGCTCGACCAGCGGATGGCTGTGATCGTCGCAGCACAAGACATCGCGGACCTCCACGCATGCGATGGAGTCCAGCGGCACGGTTATCCAGTCCCCACAGCTGGTGCCGGGCGCGAACATGATCTCGGTCGACGGGCTCTCGTCGGAGGCCTTCACCATTCCGGTCAGGACCACAGGAGGCCGCAGCTCGTCTCGCGAGAGCTTCTCCGCGAACTCTTGCGGCGTGAGCTTCTTCTCCATACGAGACCTTCCTCGGCAACGTCAGGTGACGCGTCGGCGCATCTGCAACCCGCGGTTCAAATGGAGCATAAAGCCCTATATCGACGAGTGTGTTGTATTGGGCAAATCGGCCGAAGGAACGCCGCGTTACCCCGCAGAACCGAACCGAACCGCAGCTCGCCCAGGGCACCCTCGGGCGAAACCTGAGCAGAGCGGATCGCGGCAGACCAGTGCGGTCGACGTCATGGTGCGGCAGATGAAGCACATGAAATCGCCATGCCATCGTCAGTGGGACACCGACCTGCCACACGCTGGTCACCACCGATGTCAGCGACGCCGGCAAGGCCTTGGCCGCGTATCCACCGACCGCGACGCGCTGCCTGGCCACCTAGACTGCGACCATGACCGAGATCAAATCACCGACCCCTCAGAAAGCCTTCGAGCTGCTGCTCGCCGGTAACCAGCGCTTCGTTGCCGGCGCGCCGGAGCACCCGAACCAGGACGCGACCCGTCGGGCCGAGATCGCGCCTGGCCAGCGCCCGTTCGCCGTGGTGTTCGGCTGCTCCGACTCCCGGCTCGCGGCGGAGATCATTTTTGATCGTGGCCTGGGTGACCTGTTCGTGGTGCGCACCGCGGGTCACGTGATGGGCGCGGAGGTGCTCGGCAGCATCGAGTACGGGGCAGACGTACTCGACTGCCCGCTGGTGCTGGTCCTCGGCCATGACTCGTGCGGCGCGGTGGCCGCCGCATGCGCCGCACTGGAGGACGGGATCGCACCAGCGGGCTACGTCCGCGACGTCGTCGAGCGGGTGACGCCCAGCGTGCTGGCGGCCCGAGCCGCAGGCCTGTTCGAGCCCGATGAAATCCTGGCTGAGCACGTCAGGCACACAGTGGATCTTCTTCTGGACCGCTCCCGGGTGCTGGCCGAACGGGTGGAAGCAGGCCAGGCGGCCGTCGTGGGTCTGTGCTACCGGCTGGCCGACGGCAGCGCCCAGGTGGTGGCGGCGCGCGGCCTTGACCTCACCACCATCTCCGCGACCTGATCGCTGATCTACTCACGTGGTCCTGGATGCGGTGCCAATGGCGGAGAGCCTTGCGCCCGCCCCGGCCGTTTGCCCGGCGACGGTAGCGTCCCGTGGTGTGTGGAGCTTCATACCCGCGCCCGGGGCGGCTCAGGTCCTGGATGCTTTCGGTGTCGAGGTCGGCGAGCTGTGGCCGCATCGAGGGGGTTCGAAGCGGATACTTTCGCTGAAGGGCGCTGGCTGGTGAAACTCTGGCGTCAGCAGCCCGACAGCGATGCCGCACTGGCGCTGACCGCTGAGCTGGCTGCCCGGGGGATCCCCGTTCCTGCGGAGCAGCGAACCCTCGACGGCTCTTACACATCCGAGTATCTTGGCCGTCGTTTTGCGCTGTTCCCCTTCCTCGACGGCCGCCAAGCAACCTGGGACGACGCCGACGCGATCGCGGCGGCAATGCGTGCCGTGCACGAGATCGCCGACCTCGTCCTACCCCGCACCGACATAGAGGAGCGGTGAATCGAGGTGCTGCGCGCCCGGCGCGACCATCCGTGGCTCGCCGACCGCCGCGAGGCTGCCTGGTACACAAAGAACGTCGATACACCCGACCCTGTGAACACCACCCTTGAGCAGGTCGTAGCCTGCTAACCATCTCTCCGGCTTATCGGGATGCTCTTATACAAGTCAAGCCCGATGGAGCGCTTGGAAGTCGGCCTTGATCGCGTGATAGACCTCGCGGGCGAGATATCGCTTGAGGCAGCGCATGATGTCGGGCTTGGCCAGGCCTTCCGTCGTGCGGCGGGCGACGTAGGCGCGAGTGCGTTGGCAATAGCGCATCCGGACCACGACGGCCAGATGTAGAGCCCGGTTGCCACCTGTTCTCCCCGATCGTCTTCGACGACCTGCACTTCCACTTCCGCCCCTACGACCCCTTCGTCGCCTACGGCCAGTCCAAGACCGCAGACATCCTGCTCGCGGTGGAAGCGACCCGGCGGTGGGCAGACGAAGACATCTACGCCAACGCGCTGAACCCGGCGCCATCGCGACCGGCTTGCAGAAACACACCGGCGGCTTGAAACCCCTCCCGAGCGCCGGAAGCATCCCGGCCAAGCGCCGCCACCTCCGTACTGCTCGCAGGGTCGCCGCTGCGGGAAGGCGTGGGCGGCCGCTACTCCGAGGACGGAGCACAGGCCGAGGTCGTCACCGAACGCCCGAGCGACCACCGCGGCGTGGCCGACTACGCCCTTGACACCGCCAACGCCGAGCGGCTCTGGAACGTCGCCACGGACCTGGTGGCCTGAACACTGCGTCGACGGCCCGACGTGGGCATCGTACGGGCCGCTCCGGCTTCGAGGAATCGAACGCGTCGGCGGTCGGGTCCACGTCGCAGCCCCTAAGTAAGATCGAGGGGGTTGCAGGTGCCCGCCGCGGATCATCCAGCCCTTACTGCAATGGCTGGCCTGGCGGCTGCTGACACTCGGCTGCGAGTTCGAGGTGCACGAGCCGCCGGAGCTGATCGCCTACCTGCGCGAGATCGCTGAGCGGGCGGCCGGTGCATCTTAAGCTCTGGACATGCATAGCACCCTTACCGAGCACGCTCGGTGTCTCTACGGCGACGAGTACCGGCAGAAGTCGGAGTGCGGCTACGAGCACCACGAGCACTACTTCGTCGAAGAGCTGACCTTCGCTGATGCGGACTCGATCCTTGCCATGCTGCGTGGGCTTTGCCCGCATCTGGTCGATGGCCTTCTTCCCGTGTGGGTGCGCAATCTTGCGTATCGGCTGGTGCTCCTGCAGCGACCTGACAACCCAGCGTTGATGCGGGAGGCCGCGCAGAATCTCTGGCTTCACGGCCCAGACTGGGACGACATCGCAGCAGACCTGACACGCCGCGCCGACGCGATGGAAGCAAACTGAGCTGGTCGCGCCGGGCCGCCGAGCGACGACCTGATCCGCGGCGATCCTGGGCGAGCCGGTGAAGGCGGCCGCTGACGAGTTCGTCGTGGAGGCGGTCCGGGTGCGGCTCGGCTACGCCGCCGACGGTCTCGTCGGGATCACGCTGGAAGACCACCGGCGGTCGACGGCCCCTGGGCCCGCCGAGCAGAGCGGGCCGGTCGCAGCAACGATGTCGGCTGGCTGACACTCTGTTCCATCCGCGACGATCAGTCCCTACGGTATCCGCGTGACAGCAGGCGGGCGCGGCTTCCGACCAGAATGGACGGTCGCGGCCGTCTTCCTCGCCAGCGGGGCCGCGCTGCTGGTCTACATCCTGTCCGGAGTGTCGCTGCGCTGGACGTTCCTGGCCCTTGGGCTTACCGCAGCGATCGTCGCCACGGTCGTCATCCGCCGGCTTCCCGATGCCCGCCGGGCGCGGGTGCTGCGCCGCATCGCCGTCGGAGCGGTCGCCGGGCTCGCCGCGACGCTGGCCTACGACGCGGTCCGGATCGCCCTGGTCGAGTTCGCGGGGCTGAAACTGCGCCCGTTCGAGGCCTGGCGGCTGTTCGGCCTCGCCCTGGCCGAGACCGACCAGGACCGGCCGTGGGTGTTCTGGCTCGGCGTCGCGTTCCACCTGTGCAACGGCGTCGCGTTCGGCGTCGCCTACACGGTGGCACTCGGCCGACGCGGCATCTGGCCCGCCATCGCCTGGGCACTGGTCCTGGAGACGTTCATGGTCTCGGTGTACCCCGGCTGGCTGGGCCTCAAGGCCCTCGACGAGTTCCTGTCGGTGAGCATCACCGGCCACATCGTGTACGGCATCGTCCTGGGCTGGCTCGCCCGCCACCTGCTCACCAGCACGAGATGGGGAGAACATGACGGCGACACCCCTGCCGGTGAACCCGCCCGACCCGCTGACCAGAGCCGCTGACGCGATCTGGGTCGGCGTCCCGCTGACCCTGCGCAAGCTGTCAGCGGCGCTGGCCACCGCGAGCGTCGACGGGCTGTACCTGGCTTCGCGGCCCCTCATCGGCCTGATCGCACCGCCGGCCATGTTGTTCGTCGGACTGGTCGTCGGCGCGTTCCACCCCGGCTTCGAGCACGTGTTCACCGAAGCGCTGTGGCTGCTGCTGCTCGCCGCGGTCGTCGGCGCGGTCAGCGGCGCGCTGGGCTCCTACCTGACGCTCGGCTTCGCCGTCGGCGACCTGTTCCTCGGCGAGCACCCGCAGTGGAGCACCTACCGCACCGCCGGGCTGCTCGACCTGCCCGCGCAGCTCGGCTCCCAACTGCTGACCTACCTCCTGTTCGGGATGCTCGCCGTCGGGGTGCCGCTGGCCGCCAAGTCGTTCGCGGCCGAGTTCATGCTCCCGGCCTCGGTGCCCCGCGCGGTGCGGGCACTGGTCGGACTGGGCGCGCTGGTGGTCATCTCCGGGCTGCTGGTCTGGGTGTGGACCCAGTCCGCGCCGCTGCTGGTGCGACCGGTCTTCGTGTGGGCCGGGGCGATCCCGACCGTCGAGGCGATGTCGACCACGCAGGAAAGCGGCGGCTGGATCGTCGCACTGGCCGTGACCGCCACCCTCGCCCGCGCCGTCGCGCAGGCGGTGCTGGCCGCGCCGATCGGGCACGCCGGACCCGACCGGATGACCGCGCTGGAGGACCGGTTCCGCACCGCGACGCCCGTGGTCCCGCTGACCTCGCGGATCCCGCTGGTGCTGCGCCTGCTGGCTCGCGCGCTGCTGCTCACCGCGCTGCTGTCCGGTCTGTACGCCGCACCGTGGCAGGCCGGGCTGGCGTTCGCCGTGCTGTTCGGCGCACAGGTGATCACCAGCCCCCTGATGCCGTTCGACTTCGGCGCCTACGGCCGGTTCCTGGCCCGCATCCCGCGCATCATCCGGCTGATCGTCGCGATGGTGCCGGTGTACATCCTCGGCGTGGTCATCGTGCCGCTGTTCCTCGACCAGACCAGCTTCCTGCCGTTCCTGCTGCTGGCCGTCATCGCCGCGGTACTGATGACCCTGCTCAGCCCCCATACCGCCGGCAACCGGGCGGGCCCGGCACCGGCCGGTGGCAGCAGCACCGAGGAGACGCGATGAGGACCGCCGCCCGCCTGACGCTCGCCGCCGCCACGGGCGCGGCCGCCGTGATGGTGCTGCCCGGGGCGGCGTACGCCGACAACTGCGGCAGCATGTCCGACTGCTACTACACCGCCCGCGCCGCCCTGGCCGCGCTGGTCGGCCTGTCGGTGCTGTTCGGCGTGCTGCTCAGCGTCGGCCTGGACTTCGTGCCCGGCGTCGGCACCGTCAAGGGCGTCATCGAAGCCATCACCGGCAAGGACCTCATCACCGGCCAGGAACTGGCCTGGTGGGAGCGCCTGCTCGGCATCGTTCCGGTCATCGGCGGCGCCGCCGGGGTCGCCGCGGCCATCGCCAAGGGCGGCCGCGCCATCGACGACATCGCCGACGTCGGCCGTGCCGCCGACCGGATCGGCGACGCGGCAGAAGCAGCCCGAGACGCCGAACGCGCCGCCGAAGCTGCGCGAGACGCCGAGCGGGCCGCCGAGGCTGCGCGGGATGCCGAACGCGCCGCTGAAGCTGCTCGTGACGCCGAGCGCGCCAGGGAGGCTGAGCGGGCGGCGGAGGCGGCACGCGAGGCACGGATGCGCGAGCTCGGCATGGACCCGGCCACCGGCCGCTACCGGGCGGCCGAAGGCGAGACCGCGCTGCGGGTCGAGGACGCGACCGGTGCCCAGTTGAGCCGGTCCACCAACCCGAACGTCGACTGGGTCGACACCGCCACGGGCAAGACGTACGACGCCGTCGGCAACTTCCCCGCCCGCCATTTCGACCAGCAGTGGCCCAATCTCCAGACCAGGATCGTGGACCACCTCGCCAAGGCCGACTACGTGCCCGTGGACGTCTCCCAGTTCACCCCCGACCAGATCGCTAAAGTGCAGAAGTTCATCACCGACAACGGCCTCGGGCCCCGAGCATTCCTGGTAGGCAACTGATGTCCGGAACGATCGCCGTCACCCCCGACAGGCGCTGGTCGACCGCCGGCTGGCTGTTCGACTGGACCGTCGAGAAGCTCGCCGAGGATCTACCCGACACCGCCGCCGCGGCCGACATGCACGAGATCGTCGAGGACAACCTCGGCTGGCTCGGCCTGGCGGACCTGAACCCCGACACCCGGGCCGAGGTGCTGCGCCGGATCCGCACCGAACTCGTGGCTCGGGCCGAGCAGGAACTGCCGGACACCATTCCCGACCGCCCCGCCGTACTCCAGCTGCTGCGCGACCTGACCCGCCTCACCGACGGCGTGAGCTGACGTAGCGCGTACGAGGCTCCCCGCGGAACGGGCGTGGTGGCTGGTGAGCAGGACGGCCGGGCCGCGCCCGACCGTGGCCTGCGGCACCGACCGGCTCACACACAACCGCGCGCCGGCCACGGTCGGGCATCCCCAAGGGCTACAGGTCGTCGATGGGTCAAACCGTCGTCGGCGGGCCACCCACTCCGAGCATGGCCGTGCAACTGCTGCTCGACGCCGGCGCCGACCCCAACCGCAGCGTCGACATCACCGGGTCCAGGTCGTCGCACATCAACCCAGCCCGCTCACCCGGCGCAGAGTCCGTCGATCAGTCGACCGCGATGCGCAGGCCACGTACCGGCGAGGCGATGACCAGGGCGAGGCTGATCACGATGGGCGCAGCCAGCATCAGGTAGGCAACCCGGACCCCGTAGGTGTCTGCGGCCAGCCCACCGATCAAAGCGCCGAAGGGAGTGCCGCCCCAGGCCAGCATGCGCCCAGTGGTGTTGACGCGGCCCTGCAGCGCATCGGGTGTAAGCATTTGGCGCACGGTGATGCCGTTCGCGTTCACGGTCAGGCGCGCCAGGGCCCAGATGGCCCACCCGGCCAACGCCAGGGTGAATGCCGACGTGCCGGCCAATCCGACGAGGGCCGCGCCGAAGATCGCGAGCCCTGTGATGGACACCATCCCCTGACCGGCCCAGCGGCTGACTCGGGGCAGGATGAAGGCGGCGACCAGCGAGCCGACCGCGGCGGCCGCGTAGAGCAGCCCCAGGCGCTGGTCCTCCGGCCCCACGTCGAGAGCCCGGTCGGCGTGGACGACGAGCAGACCCAGCACGCCCCCGGCGGCCACGTTGAGGCCGAAGCCCGCAGCGGTCAGCGTACGCAGGACCGGCGTTCGCCAGAGGTAGTGCACTCCTTCGGCGATCTCGGCCCGCAGCCGGCGGGCCACCGCCGGCTCCGGGTCCAACCCTGTCCGGATCTGGGCGAGCAGCGCGGCGGACACCAGGTAGGTGGCGGCGTCGACGGTCAGCACCAGGGTGGGGTCGGCGATCGCGGCCAGCAGTCCGGCGGTGGCGGGCGCGGCGATCTCCAGCACGATCTCGGTGGACCAGATGAGGCTGTTCGCCCGGGTGACCCCGGGCTTGCCGACGATGCGGACGAAGGCACCCCAGGCTGCGGCGTCGAACCAGCAGAAACCGCAGCCCACGCCGAACGCCACGATGAGCAGGTACCAGGAGGCCAGCGCATCGAAGAGCGCGGCGACCGGCACGGTGGCGAGCAGGAGAGCACAGCACACATCGGCACTGATCATCATGCGCTTGCGCCGCAGACGGTCCGCGGCGGCGCCGGCGAAGAGCCCGAACAACAGGTACGGCAGGGCTTCGAGGCCGACCACCGCCGCGGTCAGCGTCGGGGAGGCGCTCGTCCGGTAGACCAGCAGCGGCAGGGCGACGGCACTGGCGGCGGTCCCGGCGACCGAGATCGATCGGGCGAGGTACCAGAAGGAGAAGTCACGGTGGAACAGCCGGCGTCCGTCGACGCCGGCTGTCTCGAGGCGCTGCGTCACCGCCTGCTTCAGGCCAGCACGGCGAGTTGCCGCTCGTCGATGCTGGTCAGTGCGAGGTGCAGGTCCGCCGCCAGATCGTCGGCGAGGTGGGTCATCGACGCGCCTTGGTCGTCACTCGGGTGGAAGCACGCTGCGCCGCCACCGCCGGGCTCGATACGACGAGCCACCGGCTCACCGTCCTGGTCGCCGGGGTGGAGGCACATCTGGCCGCCGCCCCCGGGCTCCACTTTACCGACCATCGACGCACCGTCCTCGTCGCCGGGGCGCAAGCACAAGGAGCCGGGACCACCTGGCCCGAAGCGACGAGCCATCAGCTCACCTTCCTCGTCACCGGCACGGAAACAGGAGTCGTCAACAGACATGTTTTCCCTCATCTCGTCGGAGCTGGAACTGGTCGGGTGATCGTCGCCCGGCCCGGGGACGGCCACAGGTGCCAGCCCCGCCCGGTCGGGATGACGGGCACCCCGTGCCGCACCAGGCTGAAGCGCTCCAGTCCTGGGGCGACGGTGGTGGCCACCGCGATCGGTGAGCCGACTGGCGCGACCTCGCACACGTGGTAGCCGATGCCGTGACGGGCCAGAGCCCGCCGGACCTGCTCCAGCCCCCAACCCGGGCTGCCGTCACCGGCCACATCCGCGCGTAGCGGCACCGCCCGCACCGGGCCGGAGAGCAGCTCGTCGAGTGGCATCAAGGCACAGCGTTGCAGTGCCTGCCAGGTCGCCAGACGCTGGACCGCAGGCGAACCGACGGCGGAGGAGGAGAGCGCACAGACCTGGATCAGCTCGCCGAGGGCGCGCGACGCGGCGTCGGTCGCCCAGAGCGATGCCCCGGCCCCGAGCCGGGTCGGCTCGCCGCCGGCCGCTGGGCTGACCGCCAGGTACACCGGCACATCCAGATCGGTCGTGACGTCGAGCAGGTGCACCGGCGCGCCGGCCGCCCGTACGGCCTCCGTGTGCAGCGAACGCAGCCCGTCCGGCAGATCCTCGACGGGCACGAGGCCGACGTCCGGCACTCCGGCGACGTACCAGCGCAGCAGCGCCTGCCCGAGACCGTCGTGTTCGATCAGCTCGCAGAGGCCGTGATACACGGCCTCTGCCAGGTCAACGCCTGCCGCAGTGCCCAGGCTGGACGAGTACCGCAGCAGACTGCGGTACGGCCGGACGTCGTCACCCGCCACCGGCCAGCGGTAGTAGCGCGGGTCGGTGAGGAACGTGGGATAACGGACCTCGCCGTAGGAGGCACACGCCGCGACGGAGTCCGGAAACTCGGCCGCCCACCGCTGTACGACCAGGTCGGA
>NZ_JBFAOU010000242.1:0-9694 GCF_040675365.1 Catellatospora sp. NPDC049609
GGGAGTCGTCGAGCCTGCCCTAATTTCGTGGTGTTTTTTATTTTTGGGGGGGTGTGCTTGTACCCTGTTGTGGGGGGGGGGGCCCCGCCCCCCCCCCACCCCAGTCTGTTGCGGGCGCGCCTACGAGAAGACGCTGACGCCCCCAGGTCCGACGAGCAGACCGATGACGATGAGCACGATGCCCCAGAGAATCTGGCGCCGTGCCAGCGAGACGATCCCGGCGACGACCAGGACCACGGCGAGGATCCATAGCAGAAGTTCCATGGCAACCCTCTACCCGCGCTCCCGGTCGTGAAACCGAGGAATCGTCACACCGGCACTCAGTCCTCGGCCAGCATGCGTTCCCGCAGCTGGGCGAGGCACCTGCTGAGCAGGCGAGACACGTGCATCTGGGAGACCCCGATCCGCTCCGCGATCTGCGCCTGGTTGAGGCCCAGATCGAAACGGAGGGTCAGGATCCGCTGCTCGCGCTCCGGCAGTTCCTTGACGAACTGCCGCACCGCGTGCACGTCCGGAACGGACTCCAGCACGGTGTCGGTCTCGCCGATCAGCTCACCGAGCTCCACATCGCCGTCCTCGCCGCTCACGGCGACATTGAGGGAGTTGATGCGGTAGGCCTGCGCGCAGTGCATCCCGGCCAGCACGTCCTCCGTGCTCACCTGCAGATGCTCGGCCAGGTCCTCTACGCTCGGCCACCGGCCGAGGGTCTGGCTGAGCTCCGGGGACACCCGATTGATGTCCAGGTAGAGCTCCTGCATGCGGCGGCTTACCCGCATGCTCCAGCCACGGTCGCGGAAGTGGCGCTTGAGTTCGCCGACGATCGTCGGCACCGCGAAGTGCACGAAAGCACTGCCGCGGGAGGGGTCGAAGCGATCCACGGCCTGGATGAGGCCGATGGTCGCCACCTGCACGAGGTCGTCGCTGTCCACGCCACGGTGGCGGAAACGGCGGGCCAGGCGTTCGGCCAGGGGCAGGAAGGCGCAGATGGCCTCCTGCCGCACGTCCTCGTGCGCGGAGTCGTGCTCGCTCAGCTCGGCGAGGCGGCGCAGCAGCAGATCGCCGGCCGTCGCGTCGAGGGTGTCGGTGGTCGGGGACGAGGGGGTCGCGGACACGACGGTCTCGCGGACGGCCATACGGCCGGTCTGGACAGACATTACTAAGCCTCCGTGCGCAGAGGAACCGCGTGTGACCCGGGACGACGAGGGCGTACACCGGACGCGGACCTGCTGTGACGGACACGGCACCCGCTTCTTGAGCACCGTTGACGGCTGACAGCCGGCTCGGCCGAAGCCGAGCAGTCAAGACCTTACAGCGAATTGGCCGAAAGTACTAGTCCGACGAGAGGAAAGTACACGTTCGGGCCGTGTCAGAAGGAGAAGCCCGAGGTCACGGCACGGTGATCGGTGCCGGGCGTACGCAGGGTGCCCGCCTCGGTGGCGGTGAGGCCGCGGTAGAGGACGTGGTCGGGGCGCATCACCGGCAGCGAGGACGGCCACGTGAAGCCGAACCCCCAGCCGGCGTCGGCCTGCGCGTCCTGCAGCAGCTCGGCCAGCGGCGCGATGGCCCGGTCGGTGGCGGCCGTGTTCAGGTCGCCCAGCACCAGCACCCGCTGCGCCTCGTCCGCGCGCACCGCCTGCGCCAGCATGTCGATGGTGTGGTCGCGGACCTCAGTGTCGTTGATCCGCGCCGAGCCCAGGTGCACGACGTACACCGCGACGTCGCCCTGCGGCGCCTTGACCACGGCGCGCAGCGCGCGGGTCCAGTCCAGGCCGGTGTCGACGCCGGTGACGTTCGTGATCGGATGCTTGCTGAGCAGCCCGACCGTCGACTTGATCGCGTGGTGTGGGTAGGTCTCGGCCAGCTCCTCGGCCAGCGACTCGATGGTGCCGCCGGAGGCCTCCTGCAGGGCGATGAGATCCGGGCCGCCCGCGGCCAGCGACTGCACCGTGGTGGCCGGGTCCGGGTTCTCCGCGTACAGGTTCTGCGTGACCACCCGCAGCTGGACCGGCCCGCCGGCGGGCGGCAGCAGCGCGCCGCCGAACAGCGCCGCCCAGATCGCCGCGGGCAGCAGCACCGCCAGCAGCGCCTTGCCCGAGCGGGCCACCAGGGCGGCGACGGCGAGCACCGGGATCGCCAGGCCGAACAGCGGGGCGATGCTGTCCAGCACGCTGCCCACCCCGTGCACGTTGGGCACCAGCCGGTGACCGACGAGGAGCGCCGCCAGCAGCACCGCGGCCGCGATGACCAGGCCCGCGCGCCACGGCGAGCGCGCCGGCGAGGGCTCGGGGGTGGGCCCCGGCGTCTTTTTCAGCTCGATGGTGGTCACTGTCCGTATGTTACCGGGGAAGACCCGAATCTAACTCGGCAATCGTGCCAGGCGGGAGAGAGAAGTCCCCGGAACTTGGCTCCGGGGACTTCTCACAGCTCACAGCGGTCAGCAGCCGGGCAGGCGCTCGATCAGGTAACGCTCGACCTGGTCCAGCGAGACGCGCTCCTGGGCCATCGAGTCGCGATCACGGACGGTCACCGCATTGTCGTCCAAGGTGTCGAAGTCGACGGTGACGCAGTACGGCGTGCCGATCTCGTCCTGGCGGCGGTAGCGCCGGCCGATCGCCTGCGCGTCGTCGAACTCGACGTTCCACCGCAGGCTCAGCGCCTTCTGCAGCTCGCGCGCCTTGGGCGAGAGCTGCTCGTTGCGCGACAGCGGCAGCACGGCCACCTTCACCGGGGCCAGCCGCTTGTCGAAGCGCATCACGGTCCGCTTGTCCACGCCGCCCTTGGTGTTCGGCGCCTCGTCCTCGTCGTACGCCTCCAGCATGAACGCCAGCACCGCGCGGGTCAGACCGGCCGCCGGCTCGATGACGTACGGCACCCAGCGCTCGTTCTTCTCCTGGTCGAAGTACGACAGGTCGGTGCCCGAGTGCTTGCTGTGCGTGCTCAGGTCGAAGTCGGTGCGGTTGGCGATGCCCTCCAGCTCCGAGAACTCGGTGCCGCCGAACCGGAAGCGGTACTCGATGTCCACGGTCCGCTTCGAGTAGTGCGACAGCTTCTCCTGCGGGTGCTCGAAGAAGCGCAGGTTGTCCGGCGAGATGCCCAGGTCGAGGTACCAGTTCCAGCGCTCGGCCAGCCAGTACTCGTGCCAGGTCTCGTCGGTGCCCGGCTCGACGAAGAACTCCATCTCCATCTGCTCGAACTCGCGCGTGCGGAAGATGAAGTTGCCCGGCGTGATCTCGTTGCGGAAGCTCTTGCCGACCTGCGCGATGCCGAACGGCGGCTTCTTGCGCGCGCTGGTGGCCACGTTCGCGTAGTTCACGAAGATGCCCTGCGCCGTCTCCGGCCGCAGGTAGTGCACGCCCTCGGCGCTCTCGACCGGGCCGAGGAAGGTCTTCATCAGGCCGTTGAACATCTTCGGCTCGGTGAAGCTGCCCTTGTTGCCGCAGTTCGGGCAGTTCAGCTCGGACAGCGTGAAGCTGGCGCCCGGCTTCTTCGCCAGGAACGCCTCCTCCAGGTGGTCGGCGCGGAAACGCTTGTGGCAGCTGGTGCACTCGGTCAGCGGGTCGACGAACGCCTCGATGTGGCCGGAGGCCTCCCACACCTGGCGGGCCAGGATCACCGCGGAGTCCAGGCCGACGATGTCGTCGCGCTGCTGGACCATCGTCTTCCACCACTGCCGGCGGACGTTGTCCTTCAGCTCCACACCCAGCGGACCGTAGTCCCAGGCCGAGCGGGTGCCGCCGTAGATCTCACTCGACGGGTAGACGAAGCCTCGGCGCTTGGCGAGGCTGACGACCGAGTCGATGCGGTCCGCGGGCATGATCAGGCTCCATTCCGTTGGAGGTTGCCGCCGGCTGGCTGTCGGCGGAGGTCGGCGGGTCGATGCCCGGCGACGTGGATACGGTACGGGTGACCGTCAGGGACCCGCACTCGGTTAACGCTACTGCACCGGCGACGTCGCGAGATCCGCCGGGCACGCTCAGGAGCCCGTCGGAGCGGCCGCTCGGTGTACAGCCGGAGCGCAGCGCAGGCTGGACGACCGATTAAGGCCGCGTAGCGGGCTCCGCATGTCACGGCTCAGCGGCGGCCGCAGACTTCCAGCGCGGTCGTCTTCGGGTCCTGCACCAGCAGGTAGGTCACCTGCGCCGTGTCGCCGTCGGTGTAGCGCTCGGTCACCGGCAGGGTGATGTCGGCCGACCCCAGGTCGACCTCGCCCAGCTCGTACGACGCGATCTGGTCCGGGCGCGCCTGCTCGCGGCTGGTGAACCGGGCCAGGTCCAGCCGCCGCTGCTCCGACTCGCACAGCAGCTCGTAGGCGTCCTCGTATCGCTTGTCGTGCAGCGCGCCGAGGTAGCCGCCGACCGCGACCCGGGCCCGCTCGTTGATCGCCTTCACGCCGGTGACGGCCAGGCCCACCCCGGCCACCAGGCCGCCGCCGCAGCACAGCGCCACGATCAGACCGGCGACACCCAGCGCCCAGCCGGTCCGGGTGCCGCTGCCCTCGGTCGGCGCGGCCGGGAACGGCGGCGCGGCGCCCGGGCCGGGCGGCACGGGCGGGGTGGCAGGCGCGTGCGTCATGGCCGCGATCATATTGCGTGCCGCCCAGCCCGCTCCGGCCGTGGCGGAAAGCGGTCGATCTCCGCGGCTCAGGCCCGGTCGCTGGCCCGGGTCTCCACGTCGCCGCCGGGCTCGGCGGCGGCCAGCGTCTCGTACGCGCACGGCTCCATGAGCGATTCGGCCAGCAGCGGCGTGGCCGTCATCTTCACGTCGAAACCGCCCAGGGCCCGCCGGTACGCCCCGACGCTCTCCCACTCGGTCAGCAGGCACCAGTGCTCGGGCTCGTCCAGCGAGCGGGTCAGCTCCCCGCGCAGGTAGCCGGGCCGGGCGGCGAGCGCGGCGAGCGCCGCGTGGGCGCGCTCGACGAACGCCTCCTCGTTGGCGGCGATCACGAATCGATTGAGCATCAGCACGCCCCCTACAGTAGGGAGGGCGCCTTCCCGTCGTTTTACGGGGTGAAGGCTGCTTTGCTCGTCGACCAGGAGAGGACCCCCGGCCGTGCCCCAGGACGTCGCGAACAACCCGCTGCTGCGGCGGCTGGCCCGCATCCCCCGGAGCCTGGCCATGCTGGGCACCCTGGCGCTGCTGCTGTTCGCGGTGCTGCTGCCCAGCCCGTACAGCGGGATCATGCTGCTGGTGCTGGCCGCGGCGCTGGCCACCCTGCTCACCCTCACCTGGCCGGTGCAGCCGCCCGCGACCCGGGCGCTGCGCCTGGTCGTGCTCACGCTGCTCACCGCGGCGGCGATCACCCGGCTGTTCTGAGCCTTCATCCCTGGTGGCAGCTGCGGTCGTGCTGTGCTGGCAGCATGGCCGGAGCTTCGCTCGCGTGTGCCGGCGGTCACCCGTAGCAGGGACATGCACCTATGCGTTTTTGACAATCGTTCTCATTTTCAGAGAGAGTTGACGCCATGCTGAGCCGATCTCTCCGGCGCGCCGCCGTCACCGGCGTCTGCGCGCTGCTGGCCCTGGGCACCGTCGCCGCCTGCTCCGACTACCCCGCGCAGCCGTCCGGGCGCACCGGCGTGGTCACCGGCTTCTACCCGCTGCAGTTCGTCGCGGAGAAGGTCGGCGGCCCCGACACCGACGTCGTCAACCTCGCCCAGCCCGGCGCCGAGCCGCACGACATGGAGCTGTCCCCCGTCCAGGTCGGCCAGGTCTCCGACGCCGACCTCGTGGTCTACCTCAAGGGCTTCCAGCCGCAGCTCGACGAGGCGATCGAGCAGAACGCCGCCGACCGCGCGCTGGACGTCGCCACGGTCACCCCGCCGGCCACCGGCGCCAACCACTCCGGCGCGGTCGACGAGGACCACGCCGGCGCGCCCGACCCGCACGTCTGGCTCGACCCGACCCGGCTCGCCGCGATCACCGGCAGCGTGTCCAGCCGGCTGGCCCAGCTCGACCCCGAGCACGCCGCCGCCTACGCCGCCCGCGCCGACGCCCTGATCGCCGAGCTGAACAAGCTGGACGCCGAGTTCACCGCCGGGCTGGCAGACTGCCGGCGGCGCGAGATCGTCACCAGCCACGCCGCGTTCGGGTACCTGGCCGACCGGTACAAGCTGACGCAGATCGCGCTGACCGGGCTGACCCCCGAGTCGGAGCCGACCCCGCAGCAGATCGCCACGGTCGCCGCCGAGGCCCGCAAGCACGGCGCCACCACGATCTTCTTCGAGACCCTGGTCTCGCCGAAGGTCGCCGAGACGCTGGCCGCCGAGACGGGCGCCAAGACCGCCGTGCTCGACCCGCTCGAAGGACTCACCGAGGGCGCCACGGGCGACTACCTCTCGGTCATGCGGGCCAATCTGGCCACCCTGCGCACCGCGTTGGGCTGTTCATGAACTCCCCTGTCCTGGTCATCGCGCACGGGGCGGTCGCCTACGACCGTCCCGTGCTCCGCGACGTCAACCTCACCGTGACCAGCGGTGAGGTCGTCGCCGTGCTGGGCGCCAACGGCAGCGGCAAGTCCACCATGATCCGCGCGGCGCTCGGCCTGGTGCCGCTGGCCGAGGGCGAGGTCTCGCTGTTCGGGACCCCCCTGCGGCGGTTCCGCCAGTGGCGGCGCATCGGGTACGTCCCGCAGCGGCTGGGCGCGGGCGGCGGCGTGCCCGCGACCGTGGCCGAGGTCGTCTCCTCCGGCCGGCTCGCCCGGCGCGGCTTCCCCCGCCGCCTGGACGCCGCGGACCGGCAGGCCGTGGCGCACGCGCTGGCGGCGGTCGGGCTCGGCGACCGGGCGCAGGACCCCGTTGCCTCGCTGTCCGGCGGCCAGCAGCAGCGCACCCTGATCGCCCGCGCCCTGGCCGGGCAGCCCGACCTGCTGGTGCTCGACGAGCCCACGGCGGGCGTGGACGCCGCGTCGCAGCAGGCGTTCGCCGACGCGCTGCGCGACTTCGTCACCCGCGGCGGCACCGTGCTGCTGGTCGCGCACGAGCTCGGCCCGCTGCAGCCGGTGATCACCCGCGCGGTCGTCGTGCACGACGGCGTCATCGCCCACGACGGGGCGGTGCCCCATCCGGCCGGCCACCATGCCGAGCCCGGACACGACCACGTGCACCCGCACGCCCCGCAGGACCCGCCGAGCATCTGGGGACGCGAATGAACGTGAGCCTCGTCGACATCATGTCGCAGTCGTTCATGCAGCGCGCGCTGCTGGGCGCGCTGATCACCGGCCTGATCGCCCCGTCGCTGGGCATCTACCTGGTGCAGCGCCGGATGTCGCTGATCGGCGACGGCATCGGCCACATCGCGCTGACCGGCGTCGGCGTCGGCCTGCTGACCGGAGCCCAGCCCGTCGTCACCGCGATCATCGTGTCCGCGCTGGGCGCGGTCGCGGTCGAGCTGATCCGCGAACGCGGCCGCACCTCCGGCGACATGGCGCTGGCCATCCTGTTCTACGGCGGCATCGCGGGCGGCGTGTTCCTGGTCGGCCTCGCGCCGGGCAAGGGCAGCGCCAGCCTGACGTCGTACCTGTTCGGCTCGCTGGTGACCACCTCGCCCGAGGACCTGGTCGCGATGGCCGTGCTCGGCGCGGTCGTGCTGGCCGTCACCGTCGGGCTGCGACCCTGGCTGTTCGCGATCTGCCAGGACGAGGAGTACGCCAAGGTCTCCGGCCTGCCGGTGCGCGCCCTGAACCTGCTGCTCGCCGTGATGACCGCGGTCACCGTCACCGTGGCCATGCGCTCGGTCGGCCTGCTGCTGGTCAGCGCGCTGATGGTGGTGCCCGTCGCGGCCGCGCAGCTCATCTCGCGCGGCTTCGTCGGCACCATGACACTGGCCATGCTCGGCGGCGTGTTCAGCGCCGGCACCGGCATCGTGCTGTCCGGCGGGTTCAACCTCCAGCCCGGCGCCACCATCGTGCTCGTCGCCATCGCACTGTTCGTGCTGGTCGCGGCCGCCGGCACGGCACTGCGCCGGCGGCGACGCGCCGAAACCGCACCCGCGGCGGCATGCGAGCCCCCCGAGTGCGTCCTCGACTCATGATTGGTTATGCGCAGACGCGCGGGGCTACGGTGGTCGATGTGAGCCAGACGCAGTCCTACGCCCGCGCCGGAGAACTGCTGCGGGCGCTCGCCGCGCCCGTACGGATCGCGATCGTGACCGAGCTGGCGACGAACGGAGAACGCCACGTGCACGAACTGGTGGAACGGCTGCGGGTCGCGCAGCCGCTGGTGTCGCAGCACCTGCGTGTGCTGCGGGCGGCCGGGGTGGTGCGCGCCGAGCGGCACGGCCGCGAGATCGCGTACTCGCTGGTCGACGAGCACGTCGCGCACATCGTGGCCGACGCCGTGACACACGCCGGGGAGCAGCGCTGATGAACGGATCCGTCCCGGCAGAGGGAGTGCGGGCATGAACGCGCCGCAGGGCACCGCGGCCCGCAACACCCGGCAGCGCTCGGCCGTGGCGACGCTGCTGTCGCAGGTGGAGGGCTTCCACAGCGCGCAGGAGCTGCACGCCATGCTGCGCGAGCGGGGCGAGCGGGTCGGCCTGACCACCGTCTACCGGACGCTGCAGGCGCTCGCCGACGCCGGCGACATCGACGTGATGCGCCCGCCCGGCGGCGAGCAGCTGTTCCGCCGCTGCTCCGACGGGCACCACCACCACCTGGTGTGCCGCACCTGCGGGCGTACCGTCGAGGTGGCCGGACCGGCCGTGGAGTCCTGGGCGGACCGGGTCGCCGCGCAGCACGGGTACGTCGACGTCAGCCATACCCTGGAGATCTTCGGCACCTGCCGCGGCTGCGCCGCCAACCGCGGCTGACCCCGGGGCTCCCGACCGGGGTTCCGGCCACGTTCCATATCGAGCGTGACGAGGCGTTTACTGATCGCTCCGGTCGATCAGAATGCTCCCATGAAGCTCTATGCGGAAAAGCCGTGGCGTTTCACTCGGCAGATCATCGCGGACGTCGCCGCGCTGGTCTGGAGCGCGGTCTGGATCTGGGCCGCGATCACGCTCTACCACCTGGTCGAGAAGCTTGCCGTGCCCGGACAGAAGCTGGAGCGAGCGGGCGTCGACCTCGCCCAGGACATGACCCAGGCCGCGGAACGGGCACAGCGCGTGCCGCTGGTGGGTGATCAGCTGAGCACCCCCTTCGGCAGCGCGTCCAACGCCGCGAACACCATCGCCGAGGCCGGGCGCGACCAGCAGCTCGCCATCGAGAACCTGGCGACCGTGCTGGCGCTGCTCACCGCGGGCATCCCGGTGCTGATGGCGCTGGCGCTGTGGGTGCCGCTGCGGCTGACCTGGATCCGCGCGGCGAGCACGGCGGCGAAGGTGCGCCGCTACCCCGGCGGCAGCGAGCTGCTGGCGCTGCGCGCGCTGGCCACCGCCCCGCTGCGCCGGCTCGCCGCGCTGGACGACGGGGTGGTGGCGGGCTGGCGTACGGGCGACCCGCGCTCCGTCGAGCAACTGGCCACCCTGGAACTGCGCCGCCTCGGCCTCCGCGGCACCCCACGCCGCTGACCCGTCCCCCACCCCCGGCTCCCGGTCCGGCTCGGGCTCCGGCTCCGGCTCGGGCTCCGGCTCCGGCTCCGGCTCCGGCTCATGATCGCTGTTTCGGGTCGAAACCTGAGGTAGCACTGCAGGTTTCGGCCCGGAACAACAGAAAGGTAGATCACAAGGGTGAAAATCAATACCAAACCACAGGATAGGG
>NZ_JBFAOU010000243.1:0-9663 GCF_040675365.1 Catellatospora sp. NPDC049609
AGGAACGCGACGGCCGGCACGTCGAGGCCGAGCGCCTGGTAGCCCACCGCGCACAGGCCGGTGACGGCCAGCACCGGGACCGGCGCGCGGCGGCGCGCGGCCAGCGCCAGGCCACCGGCCACCAGCAGCCCGTAGCCGAGCGCGCCGGCCGCCGGGGCGGACCGGTCGCCGGACAGTGCGGCGAGCAGCAGCGTGGCGGCCACGCCGACGGCGATCGCGCCGTCCCTCACCCCGGCCGGAACGCCGGACCGTCCCGTGCTCATCCGGGAACCTTAGCCGGATGCCGGGCGGGGGCGACTCCTTCCCGCGGACGAGCCCGGGCATACCGCATGCGCAGTAGCTTTCCGGCTGCTACCGCGGCGGGAGCAGCCCGCTACACCGGCGACGGCAGCCGAAAGTGTCCGCAGCCGCGGGACGACCGGCGCCGCGCGCGGCGACAGGATCAGGGCGACATCCCAACCAGGAGACAGACGTAGGGAGAGGCCCGACATGAACTCAGCAACAGCCTTGACGCCGGTCCGGACGGCGCTCGCCCTGGCCGGCGACATCGGCATCGGCACCGGGCGGTTCGTGCCGACCGCCGCCGGCGTGGTGGGGCTGCTCGGCGTGGTCCTCGGCTGGCGGGCGCTGGCCCGCGCCCGCGGTGGCGCCGGCGGACGGCGCGGGTCGGTCGCGGCCGTGGTGGCGGGGCTGGTCGCCGTCGTCGTCGGCGGGGTGCACCTGGCCAACTCGGCCGGTGGGTTCGGCACCGGCAACGGGCGTGCCGGGGCCATCGTGGCCATGGTGGTGGGGCTGGTCGCCACGGTCCTCGGCGGACTCGCGGTGGTCCGCTCGCGCCGCACCGGCTGATCCGCCGGCGGCCCGGCCGGGCGGTCCACGTCGAGGCGCGGCGGCTCGGCCGGGCGGTCCACGTGGGCGCGAGGGCTCGGCCGGGCGGTCCACGTCGAGGCGCGGGGGCTCGGCCGGGCGCCCTACGTCGAGGCGCGTCGGCCCGGTCAGGTGCCCGCGGCCGTTTGCTCATCGGCCGGCCGATCGGTCTCCGGCGCCGCCCGGAGGCCGAGGCCCGCCAGCCACCGCACCAGCTGGTGGTGCACCGCGTCGGCGCCGACGAGAGGATCGCCGGCGGGCCACGCCGCCGGGTGGATCAGCACCGGCCGGGTCTGCCAGCCGCCCAGCCCGCCGTGGCAGCCGACCAGCTCCTCGAACGCCGCCACCTCGTCGGTCGAGGCGTCCAGCAGGCTGTTGAGCACGATGTCGCCGACGTGCGGCAAGGTGTCGTGGCGCCGCAGGTCGTCGGCCGCGTGCGGGCCGAACGCGGCCAGCGGGTCCGAGCCGTCGACCCGCCCGTCGGCGAGGTGGTGGACGCCGTCGCGACCCAGGACGAGCGCTCCGCGCGCTCCCGATCGGACCATCGCGAACCCCACGCCCGGGTGGGCGACCAGACCGGTCAGCAGGTCGGGGTGCCGCGCCTCGATCTCCTCCATGGTCAGGCGGCGGCGTTCCCGGGCCAGATACACCATGCCCAGGTTGCCCGACGCCACGACGACCACCTCGGCGCCCTCCGGCGGCCCGGTCGCGGGCGGCTCCCCGTGTGCCTGCAGCACCGTGTCGCTCAGCCTGCCGACCGCCTGCCGCTCGCCGCTGACCTCGGTGAGCAGGGCCCGCACCCGGCCCCACTGCTCGTTCTCCGGCGCGGCGGCCACATCCGTGCCGGCTCCCGACATCAGGCGGCGGACCAGCTCCTCCAGCGTCAGCCCGTACCGCTGCCGGAACGTCGCGCCCTGGCTCTGCCCGTGGTCGGACAGGACGACGAAGTGGTACGGCCGCGGCGCCCGGGCCGCGAGCTGCTCCAGCGTGCCCAGCACCCAGTCGATGCCGTCCAGCGAGGCCAGCGACTCGGCCCGGGTCGGCCCGGCATGGTGGGCGATCTCGTCATAGTCCACGAAGTCGCAGTAGACGGCCGGGGCGCCGCGCATCATGTGCTCGGCCGCTAGGTTCAGGTTGAGGTCGCGCAGCAGCACGTTGGTCACGCCGCGCAGCGCCACGTACGAGGCGTCACGGCGCACCCGCGGTGCGATGTCGCGCACCCGCTGCCGCCGGGCCTGGAACAGCTCCTTGACCATCTCGCCCGCGGTCAGCACCAGCGAGCGGGTGAGCCCGAACGGGTCGACGAGATAGGTGCTGAGCTGCGGGGTGGGGCCGCGCCGGGCGCCCTTGCGCGCCGCGGTGCTCATGGTCAGCATGCTGACGGGCGCGTCGCCGGAGAACACGTTGCTGAGGCTGACCCCGCCGTCGGCGAGCAGGCCCCGGCCGTCGGAGAAGCCGCGCTCGACGTACTCGGCGTCCCTGGGGTGGTTGGTGACGACGAGCCGGCCGGTCTCCTTCTCCAGCCAGCGGAACGCCGGCACGTGCGCGCTGGCCCCGTGCAGCAGCCCGGCCTGGCTGGCCGGCGTGGTCGCCGGCAGTTGCGCGTGCCATTCGACCAGCGTGTGGCTGCCCGACCGGATCCACCGGGTCAGCGTCGGCAGGTTGCCCGCCTGGATCGCCCAGCGCGCCAGCGGTGCCGACAGCCCGTCGATCTGGATCATCACCACCCCCGGCGCCGTGGTGGCGACCGCCGCCCGGCGGCTCTTGCCGGTGCTGCGCAGCAGGTGCGCGAGCACCGCCGTGCTGTCGCCCGCCGTGACGACCCACATCCCGGCGCTGACCAGGATGGAGTAGAGCCACGACGCCCAGAACGCGGGCCAGAAGCCGCTCACCTGGATGTGCGGCGTGACCGACAGCGCCAGGTAGACGAGCAGCGCCTGGGTCAGCAGCCAGCCCGCCACCACCCCGGCCCAGCCGAGCCGGGCGGCGAACGCGGCGAACAGCGGCCGCAGCAGCGCGGCGGCGACCGCGAGCAGCACCGCCGCCAGCAGGACGTCCCACCCGGTGCTCGCCGACAGCCCCGGCGTGACGGCGATCGCGATGCTCAGCGCCGCCCAGTCGAGCAGCAGGACCGGGATCGCCGTCCGCAGCCGGGCCCAGCCGGCCGGCCGGCTCACGGCTGCCACGTCAGCCCGCTGCCCGGCGCCAGCAGGCGCACCTCGGTGGGCAGCCGGCGGGCCGCGACGGCGTCGGCGAAGGCACGGGCGGGCTCCCGGAGCCGGTCGCGGAAGAAGGCGCTCAGCCCGTACGGGAACAGCGTGCCCCAGTGCACGGGCACCGCACGGCGCGGGCGCAGCAGGGCGACGGCTTCGGCGGCCCGGCGCGGGTCCAGGTGCCCCGGGCCGAGGTTCGGCCCCCATCCCCACACCGGGAGCAGGGCGAGATCGAGGTCCGGGCACAGGTCGCGCATCCCGGCGAACAGGTCGGTGTCGCCCGCGAAGTAGGCGACGGTCCGCGCGGACCCGATGAGGTAGCCCACCGCCGCCGCGCGGGGCCCGAACGGCTCCCGCCGGCCGTCGTGCACCGCCGGGGTCGCGGTGACGGTCACCGCGCCGACCGTGTGGGACTCGCCGACCGCCAGCGTGACGACCCGCCGGAAGCCGCGCCGCCGGAGGAAGGCGGCCGCTCCGTCCGGCGCGACGAGGGGGACGTCGCGGCCGAGCAGGGCCAGCGAGGCGAGATCGCAGTGATCGTGGTGCAGGTGGGACAGCACGACGACGTCGACCCCGGCGTAGTGGCCGGGTGCGACCGGCGCCGCGACCCGGCGCAGGAACGTCAGGCGCCCGCGCAGCACCGGGTCGGTGAGCACCCGGACGCCGCCGATGTCCAGCAGGACCGTCGAGTGCCCCAGGAACACCAGAGAAGAGGTCACGTGGAACCATCCCGCAGGCGGACAGGGTGCCCCTCGAATGTCGCACCGTCCACCGGCGCACCGGGTCGAAAAGGCGGTATTGCCGTGGTCGGCCCGCGGTCGCGACCGTCAGCCGTCGGTGCGACGGCCTCGCGCGCGGCGCGCTCGCCCGGGGACGGGAGCCGGATGAGCGGACCGAGGACGCGGCCACCGTCTACAGGGAGTCGACGACGTCCTTGGCCTCGCGCAGGGTCAACCCGGAGTGCCGGCGCACCAGCTTCACCGCCTCTATCAGCCTGCCCTGCCGTTTGAGGTCGCGCGCGTTCGCCATCAGCTCCGGACCGGCCGGCGGTCCGGCGGGCTGCCCGGCCGCGGGCCGCACCCCCGGCGTGCCGCCGGCCGCGATCAGTTCGACCGCGCGCACCGCCTCGGCGAGCGGCACCCCGGTGGCCTCCCGCCACAGCTTCACCGCATGGATCTTCTTGCGCTGTCCCATGAGCAGCCGCACCTGCTGCACCAGAGCCTCCGCGCCGGCGGCGGGCGGTCCGGCGGCGTGGGCCGAGCGGGCGTGCTCGGCCTCCCGTGCGGCCAATGCGGATCCGAGCAGGTCCGTCGGGTCGTGGCGGCGCCGCCGGGCGCGGGCCGGCATCGCGAGGAGGACGACGACGAGGACGGCGAGCAGCACGATGACGGCTATCAGGATCCCGGTCATGGGCACACGCTACTGGGCCGCCGCCCGTCGGTGACCCGTGCGCCGACCGACCCCGGGCAGGGCCGAGTGCGGGCCGGGGACCAGCACATGCTCCGCCGTTCGTACGGGCATTGTGCGCGGGTTGTATGCCGCGCGCCGTACGATCCGGCACTCGAAGATCCTTGATGTCCGGTCGGCCGGGCCGGCGCCGTGGCCGAGCCATGCCCCGCGTCGGCCGCCTGAGCCAGGGGAGGGACCTCAATGAACGATGTGGCTGCGGGCGGTGCGGCGTCGTGACGCGCGTGCGCTTCTTCACCCTGGGCCCGCTGCACGCGGAGGTGGCCGGGGAGTGGCTCGACCTCGGCCCGGTACGCCAGCAGGCGGTGTTCGCCACGCTGCTGTTCAACGTGGACCGCGTCGTCACCCCGGCCTCGATCCTGCACGGTGTCTGGGGCAGCCATGCCCCGCCGACCGGCACGAAGCTGATCCCGCCGTACATCTACCGGCTGCGCCGGATGCTGCAGGCGGCTGCGGACGGTCACGGCGGCCCGGCGATCGACACGCTGCGCATCGGCTACCGGCTGCGCCTGGGCACGGCCCGGACCGACGTCGCGGACTTCGACGAGACGGTCGCGCGGGCCGCGGCGGCCGAGGCGGCCGGTGACCTGGCCGGCGCCGTCGGCCTGCTGGCCGAGGCGGACAAGATCTGGGCCGGCGAGCCGCTGGCCGGGCTGCCCGGACCGCACGCGGACAGCCGCCGCCAGCACCTGCTCGAACGCCGGATCGCGGGCCTGGAGCACCGGCTGGAACTGCAGCTGCGGCTGGGCCACAGCCATGAGGCGATACCTGCCCTGACGGCCCTGCACACGGAGTTCCCGCTGCGCGAGCACGTGGCGATCATGCTGATGACCGCGCTCTACCAGACCGGCCGGCAGGGCGAGGCGATGGACGTCTTCGGCACCTTCCGCGCGCGCCTGGCGGCCGATCTCGGCGTCGAACCGACCCCGGCGCTGGCGGAGGCCTACACCTCGATGCTGCGCGGCGGCCTGAGCTTCGCCGCGGCCCGGGAGCGGCCTTCGGAACACCCGGCCGCGCAACCGGCGGCCGACCATCACGGGACGCGCGGCCGTGCCGCGGGATGAGGCGGACATGGAAGAAGACAGTGCTGTTGCGGTGAACCCGGACGACGCCGCGTGGTTCCTCGCGTGCTCGCTGCGGGAGCGGCTGGCCGGCACCGGGCCTGCGGGGCCGGTGGACGAGGAGCTCGGCCGGATCCGGCTGAAGATGTGGACGGACGAGCCGGTCCACGTGCGACAGCCGGACCGGCTCGCCGCCCACCTGTCCCGGCACGGCCTCGACGAGGCGGGGCTGGTCCGGATACTGGGCGAGCGGCCGGAGACCGTACGTTCGCGGTTCGGCCAGGCGCCGGACTACGCCCGGCGCCTGGCCGATGCCTGGCGCGCGCACCGTGGCACCGCACGGTCGGCGCACGACGACTCGGGCGGATTCGAAGCGATCGCCGCACCGCTGGTCGACGCCGCCGTCGAGCGGCTCCGCCGGAGCGTGGCCGACCTGGTCGGCGCACACCCGCACCTGTCGGCCGACACCATGGTCGGCCTGCTCGGCCCCGGCCCGATCGAGCTGATAAACCGGCTGGTCGCCCGCACCATGGCGCTGGAGCTCAACGTGCTGCGCCTACGCGGCGAGCTGCACGGGGCCGGCCCGCACGAGCGGTACCACCACTTCCTCGCGCTGCTGCGCCGGCCGCGGTACGCGCTCAGCGTGCTGCGCGAGTACCCGGTCCTGGCCCGTGACCTGGTCCGCGCCGTCGACAACTGGGAGGCGAGCCGGCTGGAGTTCGCGCAACGGCTCGTGGCCGACTACGCCGAGCTGGCGCGGCGGTGCGGCGGGCCGGACGCGCTGGGTGATCTGGCCGAGGTCGGCTTCGGTGCGGGCGACAGCCACCGGGGCGGCCGGTCGGTGGCGGTCGTGCGCTTCGCCACCGGTGTACGCGTGGTGTACAAGCCCCGGCGCCTGCAGGTCGACGGCCATTTCCAGGGGCTGCTGGCCTGGCTCAACGAGCGCGGGGAGCACCCGGCGCTGCGGACGTTCTGGATCGTCGACCGAGGCGGCTACGGCTGGACCGAGTACGTCGCGGCCGGTCCCTGCGCCGACCGGGACGCGCTGGGCCGGTTCTACCGGCGGCAGGGCGCGCTGCTCGCTCTGCTGCAGGTCCTCGGCGCGACCGACTTCCACCTGGAGAACGTCATCGCCTCGGGCGAGCATCCGATGCTCATCGATCTGGAGTCGATGCTGCACCACTGGCATCGTGAGCTGCCCGCCGACGCGGGCGCCGGATACCTGCCGCGGGTCGCGCTGGAGCTGATGGGCAAGTCCGTGACGGCGGTGGGGCTGCTGCCGTCGCCGATGATCTGGTCCGAGGACAACCAGGTCAAGCAGTTCGACCTGAGCGGGATGGCGGGTGCGGGCGGTCAGCTGACGATGCGTCCGGTCGCCACCTGGGAGGGGCGCGGCACGGACGAGATGCGCATGGTCCGGCGGCGGGTGACCATTCCCGGTTCGGCCAACCGGCCGTCCCTGGACGGCGCCACGCCGGAGGTGACCGAGTTCGACGACGAGATCATCTCCGGCTACCGGTCGCTCTACCGCACCATGCTCGACCACCGCGAGGCGCTGCTGGACCCGGCGGGTCCGCTGGCCGCGTTCGCCCACGACCAGGTGCGGGTCGTGCTGCGGGCCACCGAGTCGTACGCGCGCCTGCTCCTCGAAGGCCAGCATCCGGACCTGCTGCGCGACGCGCTGGACCGCGACCGCTACCACGAGAACGTCTGGTCGGGGCACGAGGGACGCGGGCAGCGGGACCTGCTGATCGCGGCGGAGATCGCCCAGCTGGCGGCGGGAGACGTGCCGATCTTCGTCACCACGCCGTCGTCGACGGATCTGGTCGGCGGGGACGGCACCGTGCTGCCCGGCTTCCTGCGGCGGGCCGGACTCGACGTGGTCCGCGAGCAGCTGGCCGGGCTGTCCGAGGAGCACCTGGCCCAGCAGACCTGGTTCATCGAGGCGTCGCTCACCGCGCTGGTCATGGACGACCCGGCGAAGTGGCGGGTGCAGGCGCCACCGGTCGCACCGCCCGTGCCCGACGTCGTCGGCCCGGACCTGTTCGTCGACGCCGCGCGGCTGCTGGGCGACCGCCTGCTGGCGACCGCGCTCACCGAGGGCGAACGGATCTGCTGGCTGGGCCTGAACCTGGTCGCCGACCGCATGTGGATGCTCAACCCGGCGGGCATGGACCTCTACAACGGCATCAGCGGCATCGCGCTCTTCCTGGGCCAGCTGGCCCGCACCACCGGCGACGCCCGCTACCGGCGGGCCGCCGACCAGGCCGTCACCATGATGGTCCGGGAGGCGGAGACCTGGCTGGCCGGGCCGACCGCACCGGCCGGCTCCGGCATCGGGGCCTTCGGCGCACTGGGCGGGGCGCTCTACGCCTTCAGCCACCTCGCCGGCCTGCTGGACCGCGCGGACGTGCCGGACGTCGCCGCGCGGCTGGCCAGGCTGATGATCCACCTCGACCTCGGCACCGCCGCCGACGAGCACGACATCATCGGCGGCACCAGCGGCGGCCTGCTCGCCCTGCTGTCGCTGCACCACGTCGACCCCGACCCGGCCCTGCTCGCCGGCGCGCGCACCCTGGCCGCACGGGTGGTCGCCGCGGCCACCGACCTCGACGGCGGCGTCGGCTGGCGTGGCACGCTCTATCCGGACACGGCGCTCGCGGGCTTCTCGCACGGGGCATCCGGCATCGCGACCGCGCTGGCCCGCCTGGACCGTCGCGCCGGGACGCACGACTACCGGGCGACGGTGGACGGCGCGCTGCGGTTCGAGCGCGCCCTGTTCGACCAGACCGCCGGCAACTGGCGTGACCTGCGTACCGACACCCCCGGCGGCGACAGCATGGTCGCCTGGTGCCACGGCGCGGCCGGGGTGGCGCTGGCCCGCGCCGAGCTGCTCGGCTACGCCCGGGAGGACGCACTCGTCCGCGACGACCTGCGGCGCGCGCTGACGGCACTGCTGGCGCCGCAGGCCGGGCTGCACAACCACTCGATCTGCCACGGCAGGCTGGGCAACGCCGAGGCGGCACTGGCCGCGGCACAGGCGCTCGGCGACGACGCGGCCGTCCGGCGCGCCACCGACCTCGCCGCCTCCTCCGCCATGGAGATCGTGCACGGCGGGTGGCGCTGCGGCGTGCCCCGCGGCGTGGAGACGCCGGGGTTGATGAGCGGCCTCGCCGGCATCGGCCACGCCCTGCTGCGGTGCGCCGATCCGGTCGGCGTCCCGTCCGTACTGCTGCTGCGGCCGCCGGCCGACCACCGCGCTGCCATCGATCTGCCATAGCGGCCTTCTAGGTTCCTCCCCGTGGAGGCGAAACCAGAGATCGCAGGTCACAAGCTTGACAGGAGAGTTCATGGATCACATCAAGGCATGGAAAGACCCGATCTACCGGGCGTCGCTCAGTGACGAGGAGCGGGCCGCCCTGCCGGCGAGCCCGGCCGGCTTCATCGAGCTGAGCGACACCGAGCTCGACGGCGCCGACGGCGGCACGTGGACCTGGACCATCCCGGCGACGGGCTGGCTCACCAGCGAGTTCGGCTGCTTCTCGTGGAACGGCACCGTCTGCAACGGCACCTGCGCGTTCAACACCACCGGCTGCTGCGGCGGCTGATCCCCTCTGACGGAGAGCCGCACCGCCCTCCACCCCGGCGGCCTTCTCGTCTCCGCGTTCTGAAGTTCCCAGGAGTCCGAACATGAACATCGTCAAGGCCTGGAAGGACCCCGACTACCGGGCGACCCTCTCCGAGGAGCAGCTGGCCGGTCTGCCGGTCCACCCGTGCGGCGTGGTCGACCTCGGCGACGAGGTGCTCGCCCACATCGCCGGTGCGACGACCGAGGGTCTGATGACCATCGGCTGCTGCGGCGGGTTCACCGCCCGGGAGACGCCCTGCGGCTCCTGCCGCAACACCTGCAACAACTACACCTGCCAGACCTGCGCGGGGCAGTCCACCTGCACCGTCTGCACGGCCTGACCGGCGCCCCCGCGGTGGGGGCGCCGCCCGCGGCCCCGCCCCCCCCCCCCCCCCCCCCACCCCCCGCCCAGAGCGGGGCCGCCCAC
>NZ_JBFAOU010000244.1:0-9635 GCF_040675365.1 Catellatospora sp. NPDC049609
TCTCCGGCAAGCCGATGCCGGTCGGTGACCTGCCCGGCTGGAAGCAGACCCTGGCCCAGGCCCCGCAGGCGCCGGTCGGAAACTGAGGTTCTACTGCGCTTTCCGACCGGAAGCAGCGATCATCGCTGCTCGCCGGCCCTGGAGCCGAGCGCAGGTGCGATGTGGTGTGCCGGTTGACGGGCGGTGAGTGAGTGCCGGTCGCCGGACGTCCTGTGCCGCCGCATGTCCGGTCCACTCGGGTGGGTGCTGTAATGCCTCATGCCGTTCTCCTCCACCCTCGCGGCGATCGACGACTGGCTGGCCGAACACGCGCCCCTCACCTGGCGCGACCTCGCTCCGCCCGCCACCGGCTCGGAGTTGGGCGCGGTGCGGGCACACCTCGGCGTCGACCTGCTGCCGGACGTGGAAGCGCTGCTGCGCTGGCACAACGGCGCCGGCCGCCACCGGCCGCCGTACTGCCTCGCGCCCGGCTACGCGTTCCTGGGCACCGCCGACATGATCGCGCTGGCGCGCAAGCGGATCGCCGCCGACGAGGGCAGGCTGCTGTGGCGCACCTGGAACCCGCGATGGCTGCCCGTGGCCGCCGACGGCCGGGGCAGGTGCCTTGCCGTGGACCATGCCGAGGACGGCCGCGCCGAGGTGACCGTCTCGTCCGAGGACGACGGTGACGGCGCTCCGAAGACCTGGCCCGATCTCGGCAATCTGCTGTCGAAGACCTACGAGGCGATGCGGTACGGCTCGCGGCTGATGGGCCGCCGCAGAGTCGTCACCGACGGCAGGCTCGACTGGGACGACGCCTGACCGGCGATGTCGACCCGGACGGCCGACCTCAGTCGCGGCGCAGCATGCGGGTCGCGGCGGCGGCGATGGTCGTCGCCAGCACGAGCCCGCTGACGATGAGCGCGTACGCGAGCCAGTTCAGCGGCGACTCCGGGTGGTAGGCATGTTCCTGCCCGAAGTCGACGAGCGGCAGCAGCAGGTCGATCGTGTACACGAGCGCGTTGAACGGCGGCGCCTCGCCGGGCGTCAGCGCGCCGGGCGGCCGCAGGCTGAACGCCGTGGTGCCCGCGGCGATCAGCAGGACCAGCGCGGCCACGGCACGGGACGGGCGGTAGCCGTATCCGACGACCAGGTCCTGCAGGTGCCCCCACAGGCGGCCGACGGGGCCGAGGGTGGCGCGCCGGTGCCGCTGGTCGGCGAGCAGCACCGCACGGGCGTCCTGCTCGCGGCCCGCCCGCCGGTACGCGTCGGCGAGCTGCCCGTACGCGCCGGGCTGGTAGCCGCCGGGATCGCGCCGCAGCCACGGCAGCCGGTCCATACCGGCCTCGACGCCGGACAGCGCGTCGTAGCGCAGGCCGGTGAGCCGCAGCCGAGCGGGCCAGCGGGTCGGGTCGTCGCGGATGAAACCGATGCGGGCGTGGCTGAGATCGACCTCGCCGACGATCGGCTCGGCCGGTGCGAGATTGAGCTTGGCGGTCTCGAGATGGCGCAGGTCGAGGAGCCGATCGTCGGTGCCGGACAGCACCGAGCCGTCAAGGCACAGGTGGCTCTGGATGCGCGCGTGGGAGAGGTTGATCCTGCCTTCGGCACGCAGCCCGGCGCAGAGGCTGACGATCGCGCCGACCTTGAGGTCGGGCGCGGACAGTGCCCGGCCGCCCGGATTGAGCAGCTGCGCGCCCTCCCAGCGCAGCGCCCCGCCGATCTCGGCGTCGTTCAGTCGGAACTCTCCCCGGCTGACGAAGCCGTCATGGGCGAGGATGTCGCCGCCGACGAAGAGGTGTGTCCCGGAGAGCGCCACCTCATGCCCGGACAGGGCTGCACCGTCGAGCGCCAGTGAACCCTCGATCCGCGCCCCGTTGAGCATGACCGTGGCGGTGCTGACGCAGCGCGCAAGCTTCACACTTCCCGCGACGGTGGCCAGGGACGCGTCCAGGCCGGGAAGTCGTGAGCCACGCAGGCACACATGGCGCAGCTGTGCTCCGTACAGCGAGATGCGGTCGGTGAACTCGCATTCGTGCAGGCTGATGGGCTGGTCGACGCGGGCGTGAGTGAGGATGAGCGGGCCGGTGATGCGGGCCCCGGCCAGCGCGAGCCTCGGCAGCGTGCCCGGTGCGGTCTCGACGCCGCCGAGCAGCAGCGACCGCAGCACCACTGCCCGCACCGCCCGGTCGGGACGACCGGCTAGGTCCACGCGCTCGCCGGTGCGGAACCCGTTGATGACCGCCCGTTCGGCGGGGCTCAGTGCCGTATCGACCATGCCCGCTATGGTGCGCGTGCGGGTCAACCTATTCCGGATTCGGCAGGGCGGGACTCGTCGCAACCGTGGTCATCTGCTCAGCGGGCCGACGGGACCCGCCCCGGACTCAGGGCGAGCCCCGTCGACGTGCAGGTGGAGGTCAGGACGAGCCAGGCTCGGCGTCGTCAGGGCAGGAAGTAGTCGGACATGAGCCGGCCGACCCATTCGGGCTGGCGCAGGCCGGTCGGCTGAAACTCGACCATGGTGGGCTTGAGGTCCACCACCGGCGTGCCCGCTATCGCATCGAGCCCGAGCACCCGGAGCTCCCGGCCGGCGACCGAGATGATCCGGCAGGTGGTCATGCCGAGGCGGTTGGGACGGCGCGGGCCGCGATCGGCGAACATCCCCACCTCCGGCAGGTCGGCGCGGCCGCGGGGCCGGCGCGGCCGGTGGTCCGGCCATTCCGTCGTCTCGTGGAACACGAAGAAGACGTCGACGTGGGAGAAGCCGTCCAGGCCGAGCAGGCAGTCGTCGCCGAACCGCTCGTCCACGACGATGGTGCTGGCCACGGCTCCCCAGTGGTCGGTGTTCGCGCGGTCCGCGCGGTCGTTGCGGACCGTGCCGATGGGCTGGATGACGAAGTTCATGAGCTGCCTTCCTGGACGTCGTGGCGGTGGTCAGGTCCGGGTGCGGTACAGGCGCATGGTCAGCGGCCCGAAGACCGCCACCAGCAGGCCGGAGGCGATGAGCACGGTGCCGACCTGCCCCGCCTGCGCGGTGCCGTGCATGAGCCCGCGCACCGCGTCCACGAGCACGCTGACGGGATTGAGCTCGACGAGCGTACGCAGCCAGCCGGGCATGGTCCGCGGGTCGACGAAGACGTTGCTGGCGAAGGTGAGCGGGAACTGGACCAGGAAGCTCACCGCGCTGATCGCGCTCGGCGTGCGCAGGACGAGCCCCAGCGTCGCCCAGACCCAGGACAGGCCGAACGCGAACACGAGCACGAGCGCGACCGCCAGCAGCACGCCGGTGACGCCGCCGCCGGGCCGGAAGCCCATGGCCAGACCCAGCCCGATGACCAGCCCGGCGGCCAGCAGGTTGCGGGCGGCGTCGCTGATCAGGCCGCCGACGATGAGCGCCGGACGCCAGACCGGCATCGACCGGAAGCGGTCGACGACGCCCCTGGTGAGGTCGGTCTTCAGGTTGACGCCCGCGTACACGGTGATGAGCAGCACCGCGAAGACCATGGTGCCGGGCAGCAGGAACTGGAGGTACGAGCCCGTCGAGCCCGCCAGGGCGCCGCCGAACAGGTAGGTGAACATGACCGTGAACAGGATCGGGATCATGATCGCGTCCGCGAGCTGTTCGGGGACGTGCTTGATCTTCAGCAGTGCGCGCCGGGCGAAGGTCAGCGACGCCGACAGGGCGCCGGCTCGCGGCGGCCGGGTGCGGCGCGCCGGCGCGGCGCGGCGGATGCGGTCGGGCATGCCCGTGGTGTCGTGTGTGGTCGTTGCCGTGGTCATGCCGCCTGCTCCTGGTGGGTGTCGGTGCGCTGTGCGGGGTGCCCGGTGAGGGTGAGGAAGACCTCGTTGAGGGTGGGGTGGCCGAGCGCGAACCCGGTGACGCCGATGCCGGCGTGCGCCAGACCGGCCAGGGCGAGTGAGGCGCGTCCGGGGTCGTCGACGCGGGCGGACACGGTGCCGTCGTCGGATGCGGGCCGGGCCGGGCCGCCCAGCGCGTCGCCCAGCAGCCGCGCCGCCTCGGCCCGGCGGGCCGGGTCGGGGACGCGCACCTGCAGGGTGCCCGCGCCGACCGACGCCTTCAGCGCGGCCGGGGTGCCCTCCGCGATGATCCGGCCGTGGTCGATGACGGCGAGCCGGTCGGCGAGCTGGTCGGCCTCGTCGAGGTACTGCGTGGTGAGCAGGACCGTGGTGCCCTCGCCGGTGAGGGCGCGCACGACGTCCCAGACCTGGTTGCGGCTGCGCGGGTCCAGGCCAGTGGTGGGTTCGTCGAGGAACAGCAGGTCCGGGGTGACGATGATGCTCGCCGCGAGGTCGAGCCGCCGCCGCATGCCGCCCGAGTACGTCTTGACGGTGCGGCCGCCGGCCTCGGTGAGGTCGAAGGCGTCCAGCAGTTCCTCGGCGCGGGCGGCGGCCGGGTCGCGGCCGAAGCCGTGCAGCCGGGCGAGGACCGAGAGGTTCTCCGCTCCGGTCAGCTCCTCGTCGACCGAGGCGAACTGGCCGGTCAGGCCGATCCGCTCGCGGACGCGGTCGGCTTCGCGGACGACGTCGTGGCCGAGCACCCGTGCGGTGCCGCCGTCGGGTTGCAGCAGGGTGGCCAGGATGCGGATGGTCGTGGTCTTGCCGGCGCCGTTCGGGCCGAGGAACCCGAACACGCCCCCGGCGGGCACGACGAGGTCGATCCCGTCGACGGCGCGGGCGGTGCGGAAGGCCTTGACCAGGCCGGTGGTTTCGATCGCGGGTTCAGCGTTGGTGGGCATGTGCGTCTGCTCCTGAAGGTGAGGGGTGGGCCGGGTGGTCACCGCTCGTCGACGAGGTCCATCTGCTCGACGGTGACGTCGGCGGCGAGGGCGAACGCGTCGGCGGTGGTGGGCTGGGACGGTGCGATCTCGCGGGCGGCCCGCAGGTGCTCGGCGGACTCCCACCGCCAGACGCCGAGCCACGTCTGGTCGTCGAGCTTCCCGAGCTGAGCCGCGACCAGGCCGGGGGTGACGGACCTGACGGCGGCCACCAGCGCGGCGTGCCTGACCCGCAGTTCCTCTGCGTCGTGGGGATCGATCGTGAATCGCGTCATCGTGACGACGGACATCGTGGGAACCTTTCGCTAGAAGCGTTCACTAGTGACGGCTTCTAGAGTTACGCTATAGCGGTGACCGATGTCAAGCGAGTGAACAAGCGGACCGAGAAGGCCGCGCAGACGCGCCGGTGCATCCTCGACGCGGCCGGCGACCTGTTCGTCGACCAGGGCTACGGGGCGACGAACATGCAGGAGGTCGCCGAGCGCGCGGGGGTGGCCGTGCAGACCGTCTACTTCGTCTTCGGCAACAAGCGCAGGCTGCTGAAGGAGCTCGTCGACGTGACGATCGCCGGGGACGACGAGCCGGTCGCGACGATGAACCGCCCCTGGTTCCGCGACGCGCTCGCGGCCGGGACCGCCGAGGCCCAGCTGCGGGCGCACGTGCGCGGCACCCGGGAGATCCTGGACCGGGTCGCCGCGATCACGAAGATGGTCGCCACGGCCGCCGCGACGGACGCCGAGGTGGCGCAGCTGTGGCCGCACGGCGACGATCCCCGTCACGAGGTGCAGGCGGCCGCGGCGAAGGCGCTGGTCGCCAAGCCCGGCGCGCGGGCGGGAGTCTCCGCCGAGACCGCTGCCGACCTGCTGTACTGCCTGCTCAGCACGGAGCTGTACCTGCTGTTCGTGCGCGACCGGGGCTGGTCGCCCGAGCAGTGGGAGCAGTGGGCCTTCGACACGTTGCGACCGCAGCTGTGCCAGGCGCCCGCCTAGACGCGTCGGCGGGCGGGTCCGGCGACGGGAGGTCGCCGGCTCATTAGTCCCTTGCAGACGGGGGCGTCCACGGTGTCTTCTGTCGGTAAAGGACGTACACCGGCGCTCGACCGAGGAGGGGTCATGACCGAGGACCGTGACGACCTCGCCCGGGTGCCGCTGCCGGTCCGGCAGCGCGAGCGGCTGCACCGGCGCCGGCGCGCCACGGCGGCATTCGTCTGGCTGGTCCTGCCGATGCTGGTGCTGGCGATGACGCTGGAGGGCGCGCAGCAGCTACGCCCGTCCTGGCGCGCGCACCGCGGCGTCGGCACGCCCGGCGTGTTCACCACCACGCGGTGCGTGAAGGCGGACTGCTTCAGCGGCGGCGTGTGGACCTCCGACGATGGCAGCCGCACGCTGCGCGGGGTGCGCCTGCACGACGCGCCGGCCGGGCCGCACCAGGTGGGCGACCGGATCCGGGCGCTGGACACCGGGCTGCCCCACGGCGTCTACGTCGCCGGGGGCAGCGCCTACCTGAGCGCCACGGTGGAGCTGGCCGCGGGCGTGCTCGGGCTGCTGGTGCTGCTGGCGCTGCTCGCCTCCCGGCTCAGGCGGCCGCGCCGCGAGCGGAGCTGACGGCTCGGCCCGCGGCGTGCCGAGCCGGTCACCTCGTGAGACGGTGTTCGCGCAGCCAGCCGAGCAGGTGTCCGGACAGCTCCGTGGGGTGTTCGAGCTGGGGGACGTGCCCTGAGTCGAGCTCGACGTAGCTCCAGTGCGGCAGGCGGGCGGCGACCGCGCGGGCCGAGCCGACGGCGACCAGCCGGTCGTGCACGCCGTGGACGAGCAGGACGGGCATCGTCAGCGACGCCATGGCCTGCCAGTATGCGTTCGGGCGGGCCAGCACGCGCAGCAGCGAGCGGCTCGCGTCCAGGTAGGACGCGACGCGCGCCGGGTGGTCGCGGGTCATCTCCTCGTCGAGGACGACCGCCTGGGCGATGACCTCCTCGGGCAGCCGGCCGCGGTCGGCGCAGGCCAGGTCGAGGGTCTCCTCGACGCGCTGCCGGGCAGGGAGGGTGGCCACCCGGCGGCGCAGCACCCAGCCGGCCACGCCGGGGATGAGGTTGACGGCGAACCGCAGCCGCACCTTGGGGTCGATCCTGGCGTCGGGTGCCAGTGGCACGCTCGGCCCGATCAGGGCCAGGCCCCGGACCAGGTCCGGGGCGGCCGCGGCGGTCAGCGTGGAGACCATGCCACCCATCGAGTTGCCGACCAGCACCGCGGGCTCGCCGACGACGTCGGCCAGGTAGCGGCGCAGCAGCTCGGCGTTGGCGGTGACCGTGGTGGGCCCGGCCCCGCCGCCGGTGCGGCCGAATCCGGCCAGGTCCAGGGCGCTGACCCGGGCGTACGGGGTCAGCAGCGGCGCGAGCCGCGTCCAGTTCAGGTGGGAGCCGCCCAGCCCGTGCACGAGCACCACGGGCGGGGCGTCGGGCGCGCCGCCGAAGTCGACGTGGTGCACCCTGCCGCCGAGGTCGGCGTACGCGCTCTTCATGTCAGCTCCCGTACTTGCGCAGCTCGCGCTTGGCCAGCGAGGCCTTGTGCACCTCGTCGGGCCCGTCGGCCAGGCGCAGCGTACGCGCGCCCGCGTACATCGCGGCGAGCGGGAAGTCCTGGCTGACGCCGCCGCCGCCGTGCACCTGGATGGCCTTGTCGATGACCCAGCCCGCCATCTCCGGCACCACGATCTTGATGGACTGGATCTCGGTGTGCGCGCCCTTGTTGCCGACGGTGTCCATCAGCCAGGCGGTCTTGAGCACCAGCAGGCGGGCCTGCTCGATGCGGACCCGGGCCTCGGCGATCCACTCGCCGACGACGCCCTGCGCGGCCAGCGGCCGGCCGAACGCGACGCGCTGCTGGGCGCGCCGGCACATCAGCTCCAGGGCCCGCTCGGCCATGCCGATCAGGCGCATGCAGTGGTGGATGCGGCCCGGCCCCAGCCGCGCCTGGGCGATGGCGAACCCCTCGCCCTCACCCGCGATCAGGTTGCCGACGGGCACGCGTACGTCGGTGAAGGTGATCTCGGCGTGGCCGCCGTGCCAGCCGTCGTCGTAGCCGAACACGCGCATGCCCCGGTGGATCTCGACGCCGGGGGTGTCCCGCGGCACGAGGATCTGGCTCTGCTGGCGGTGCCGGTCGGCGGACGGGTCGGTCTTGCCCATCACGATGAAGATCTCGCAGCGGGGGTTCATCGCGCCCGACGACCACCACTTGCGCCCGTTGATCACGTAGTGGTCGCCGTCGCGCTCGATCCGGGTGGTGATGTTCGTGGCGTCGGAGGAGGCCACCTCCGGCTCGGTCATGCAGAACGCCGAGCGGATCTCGCCCGCCAGCAGCGGCTTGAGCCAGCGCTCCTGCTGCTCGGCGGTGCCGAACATGGACAGCACCTCCATGTTTCCGGTGTCCGGGGCGTTGCAGTTCATCGCCTCGGGCGCCAGGTGGCCGCTGCGGCCGCTGATCTCGGCCAGCGGCGCGTACTGCAGGTTGGACAGCCCGGCGCCGAGCGGGCTGTGCGGAAGGAACAGGTTCCACAGGCCGCGCTTGCGGGCCTCGGTCTTCAGCTCCTCCATGACCGGCGGGGTGGTCCACGGCGGGATCTCGCCGAGCTGGTGCTCGGCGACCGCCTCGGCCGGGTACACGTGGGAGTCCATGAAGTCCAGCAGCTCCGCGCGCAGCTGCTCGGTGCGCTCGTCGTACGAGAAGTCCATGTGGCTATGCCTCCTGCAGCGTCTTGCGGCCGAGTGTGATCAGGTGCGGGACCATGGCGCCGACCCGGTCGAAGCCCTCGCCGACGGTCTGCCCGGCGAGGTAGCGGTAGTGCACGCCTTCGAGGATCCCGACGAGCTTGAAGTGCGCGAACGCGACGTACCACGGCAGCGCCGAGAGGTCGGTGCCGCGGCGGGCGGCGTACCGCTCGGCCATCTGCGCCCCCAGCGGGAAGATGCCCGGTGCGGCGGGCTCGCCGAACAGGCCCTCCATCACCGGCTCGGTCCACATGCGCCAGTAGCAGAGGAACAGGCCGAGGTCGGCCAGGGGGTCGCCGATGGTGGCCATCTCCCAGTCGAGCACCGCGGCGATCTGGTCGCCGGGCCCGACGATGCAGTTGTCCAGCCGGTAGTCGCCGTGCAGGATCGACACCTGCGCCGCCTGCGCGGGCATCCGCGCGACCAGGTCGTCGTGCAGCTCCTGCAGACCGGGCAGCTCCCGGTTGTGCGAGTGCTGCAGCTGGGTGCTCCACCGGCGCAGCTGCCGGGCCAGGTAGCCCTCGGGCTTGCCGAAGTCGGCCAGGCCCACCGCGGCCGGATCGACCGAGTGCAGGTCGGCCAGCACGTCCATCAGCGCCAGCGACAGCGAGCCCACCCGCGGCGCGCCCAGCGTCGAGGCCTGCTGCGCGGTCCGCCACACCGTCCCGTCGACGTGCTCCATCACGTAGAACGGCGCGCCGATCACGTCGGGGTCCTCGCACAGCGCCACCGTGCCCGGCACGGGCACCCGGGTGCCGCCCAGCGCGGAGATCACCCGGTACTCCCGGGACATGTCGTGGGCGGTGGACAGCACGTGCCCGAGCGGCGGGCGGCGCACCACCCACCGGCGGGCGCCGTCGCCGACGCGGTAGGTCAGGTTGGACTTGCCGCCCTGGATCAGCTCGCCGGTCAGCTCGCCGGTGACCAGCCCCGGCCGGGCCCGGTCCAGGAACGAGCGCAGCGCGCCCAGGTCGAGGCCCTTCGGATCGGTCATGCCGCCACCTCCTCGTGCTCCGCTCCACCGGCGGCGGCCCGGCCGCCAGGTCGGGTTTCTGCGCCGGCCGTCAACTTCTGGGTTGTCGCGACAACCCAGA
>NZ_JBFAOU010000245.1:0-9462 GCF_040675365.1 Catellatospora sp. NPDC049609
CGCCACTTGGACCGGCGCCTGCCCCACCTGCCGACGAAAGATCAGAACCGTCCGCCACAAACGCCGACCACCGACCTAACAAAGCACTACTAGCCGTCGGGTCATGACGATGACCATGGCCCACTGGACCATCGCGGCGTGGTGTTCGGGATGGCGCTCGTAGTCGCGGACGGTGCGCCGGCAGCGGGTGATCCACGACAGAGTTCTCTCGACTACCCACCTGCGGTGCATGACCTGGAACCCGACCTGGTCTGCGAGTTTGCGGACGATCTCCACGGCCAGGCCGAGCGCCTGGGTGGCCCAGTCGACGAGCTGGCCGGCGTAGCCGGCGTCGGCCCAGACCTTGATTACGCCGGTGAAGCAGGTGCGCAGTGCCCCAGCAGGGCGCGGGCGGCGTCGTGGTCCTGCACCGCGCCGGTGGTGACCAGGACGATCGGCAGCAGGCCGGTGGTGTCCACGACGATGTGGCGCTTGCGCCCGTTGACCTTCTTGCCCGCGTCGTAGCCGCGGCTGGTCTTGGCGACGGTCTCGGCCGCGCGCACTGACTGCGAGTCCATGATCGCCGCTGTCGGGGTGGCGTTGCGGCCCTCGGCAACACGGACCTGTTCGCGCAGGCCGTCGTGCAGGCGGGTGAGGGTGCCGTCGCGGGTCCAGGTCCGGAAGTAGTGGTAGACCGTGGGCCAGGGCGGGAAGTCGACGGGCAGTGCCCGCCATACGCAGCCGTTGTGGGCCAGGTAGCGGATGGCGTCGACGATGTCGCGTCGCGGGTAGGACACGGCGCGGCCGGTGCCACCGGCGGGTACGTACCGGGCCATGACCTGCCATTCCGCGTCGGTGGTGTCCGACGGGTACCGGCGTGCGCGGCCGGTGGGCAGGTGCCGGGGGTGCGGGATCGGCCTGGCCGCAGACCCGTTGTCGGGCGTCACCGGTGGTGGCCTGGCCCGGCATCGCCCGGAGGAGGGGTCAGGCCAGCAGGCCCGCGGCGACGGTCCAGAGTCGCTCGGCGTTGGCAGCGTCAAGGGCGTACGCGGCCACGCCGCGGTAGTCACCAGGGCGCGCGGTGACCACCTCGGCCTGTGCGCAGTCCTCGAAGTAACGGCCGCCCACACCTTCCAGCAGTGGGGACGCGGCAAGCAGTACCGAGGTGGCGGCGCCCTGGCTGGGGCTCTTCTGGCGCTCGGGCGGGGTCCTCAGCCCGCCGGTGTGCTTCTGCAGATTCGTCGCGATCGCACCGGGGTTCAGCGAGTTGGCGTAGATCCCCTCGCTTGACCACCGCCGAGTTGCCTCAACGGCTAGCAGGATGTCGGCGGTCTTGGACTGCCCGTAGGCGACGAAGGGGTCGTAGGGGCGGAAGTCGAAGTGCAGGTCGTCGAAGACGATCGGGGAGAACAGGTGGCCGCTGGAGCCGAGCGACACGATCCGTGCGCCGTGGGCCGCAGCGAGCGCGTCATGCAGGCCGAGCGTCAGTGCGAAGTGACCCAGGAAGTTCGTGGCGAACTGCATCTCCCAGCCTTCCGGGGTCCGCTGCAGGTCGGGCAGGGCCATGATCCCGGCGTTGTTCACCAGGATGTGCAAAGGCTCGTCCCAAGCGGCGGCGAATGTACGCACCGAGTCCTGGTCGGATAGGTCGAGAGGCCGCACGGTTACCGCAGGATTGCCCGTGGTCCGCACGATGTCCGCCGCGACCTGCTCCGCGGCGTCCGTCCGGCGCACCGCGAGGGTCACCGCGGCGCCCGCGTGGGCGAGAGCTCGGGACGTCTCTGTGCCGATGCCCGATGCGCCGCCGGTCACGATCGCACGTCTGCCGGACAGGTCTACACCGTCGAGAACCTGCTCCGCAGTGGTGGCGAATCCGAAGTCCGTGACGATCCGTTCTGTCATTGCTTGCCTTTCGTTGATCTTGCGGCGCCTCGCGTCGGGTATCGGGCCCGGCAGATCCCTGGGACCCGCCGCGCGTGCTCGGCCATAGGGCCTGTCGGTCGGACCGGCCGACTTGATGACGCCTGGCGTCGTGGTCAGCGTGCGTGTGATGTCGCGTCGAGGAAGTCGTCGACGGTCAGCGTCGCGTGTGAGATCAGCGGGTAGCGCAGGATCATCGCGTCGTAGGCCGGCCGACCGCCGGCCGCGGCTGTCGCGTCGGTGAACGTGGTGACGTGGTAGCCGCGTTCCATCGCGGTCCGGGCCGTGGACTCCACGCACATGGTTCCGACCATGCCCGCGACCGCAACGTACTGAACGCCGTGTTGTCTGAGTTGCGTATCCAGGTCGGTGGTGGCGATGACGTCGATGTTCTTGTGTGGAGAGACGACGATCTCGCGGGGCTCCGGCGACAGGTCGGGGTGGAAGTCGGCGTTCCAGGTGCCGGCCTCGAACAGGCGGTTGTCGTACATCTCCTGCTGGATGCCGCAGATGTAGCGCCAGGTGGTGTAGTCCTCCTCGGTGAAGGACATGGGCGCGAAGAACACCGGCATGCGCTGCGCGCGTGCTCCGGCGAGCAGCCGCTTGAGGTTCTCGAAGGTGCCGATCCGCTCGAACTCGTCCTTGAATTCCGCGTAGCTCTTGCCCTTCTCAGCGAAGACCTCGTTGACCGTGTCGATGAGAAGCAGGCCGATCCGGCCGCTCTCGTAATCGGTGCTGGACATCAGGCGACTCCCATCGTGTTCGTCGGGCGAAGGCTTCCCGGCCTGAGCACCTTCGTGGTGGGGACGGCGTTGCCGGACATCCCCGCTGGACCGCTCACCGCATCAGGCGTGGTCGGCGACGTCCAGGACGATCTTGCCGGTGGTGGTGCCGGCCGCGACCGCCGCGTGCGCCTCGGTCACGTCGTCCAAGGTGAAGCGGCGAGGGTCGAGCAGTGGCACCAGTGCCCCCGCCTCGGCCAGTGCCGCGACTTCTCGCAGGATCTGGCCGTGGTGTTCGCGTCCGCGGCCGGTGAGCATCGGCAGAAGCGTGAAGACCCCTGAGTAGGTCGCTCCGCGAAACGACAGGGGAGCCAGCGAGTGGGTGCCCCACCCGAGCGCGCTGACGACATGGCCGGTGTAGGTGCGCGCGGCCGCGAACGACGCGTCGAGGGTGGCCCCGCCGACGGTGTCGACGATGATGTCGAAGCCTTCGCCCCCGGTGTGCTGCTGCACGTACTGCTCGACGGAAACGCTGGTGTAGTCGATCGGTGTCGCTCCGAGGTCCTCGATGGCCTTGAGGCTGCGCGGGGAGCCGGTCGCGTAGACCTGGGCCCCGCGAGCGCGGGCTATCTGCACGGCCGCGGAGCCGACTCCGCCCGCGCCACCGTGCACGAGAACCTGCTGACCGGCCTGCACCGCGGCTCGGTCGACGAGCCCTTCCCAGGCGGTTATGACGGCCAGCGGCAGCGCGGCCGCCTGGCGCATGGTCAGCGACCTAGGCTTGAGCGCCAGCAGCCGGGCGTCCACGGCTGTGTACTCCGCGAGGGAGCCCGGCAGGTCGCCGACCCCGCCGGTGAGGCCGTAGACCTCGTCGCCGGGTTGGAAGCCGGCCACACCCGTGCCGACCGCCTGGACTATCCCGGCCAGGTCCAGGCCGAGGACCGCCGGCAGGCGCGTCTTCGCGTGGGCCGCCTTGCCCGCCTGGATCTTCGCATCCAGCGGGTTGACGCCGCTGGCCGCCACCCGCACCAGCACCTGGCCCGGTCCGGCGACCGGCTTGTCGATCTCGCTGACCTTCAGCTGATCGCCGAACTCCCGCAGTACGACAGCACGCATGTGCCATACCTCTCATCTATGTCATCGGTGTCGATGTCGTCGGTTCCGGTGCCGCCGACGGCTAGCGGCCCGCTGCCGCTGCTTCGCGGATGAGCTCCACGACAGCGGCGGCTTCGGGAATACCGACGGTGTGCGACCCGCCGGCCAGTTCCACGGTCCGCCGGGACCCGGCCCGTTCGGCCATGAACCGCTGCACGGCCGCGGGAATGTTCTTGTCCTCGCTGCCGAACAGGAACCACGACGGGATCGCCCGCCAAGCGGGCTCGGCCGACGGCTCGTTGAGCGCGGACTCCACGATGGGCCGCTGGGTGACCGCCATGACCGCCGCGTCGGCGGCAGGCGAGTCCGCGGCGAACTGCGCGTGGTAGCGGTCCTGGCGGATGTACAGGTCGGTCTCGCCGGTCGGCAGCTCGACGGCGGTGAGCGTTTCGCCGAGGCTGCCGCCTTCATAGCGTCCGGCGAGCTCGGCGGCGCTCTCGCCCGTGTCGGGGGCGAACCCGCCGACATAGACCAGTGCTTTGACCTGGCCGTTGCCGGTGGCGCCGTTGGTGATGACGGTGCCGCCGTAGGAGTGCCCGACCAGCACGATCGGGCCCTGGACTTGCGCGAGAACGCTGCGCAGGTAGTCGGCGTCGTACTTGACGCCGCGCAGCGGGTTCGCGACCGCGATCGCGGGGAAGCCGTCGCCGAGCAGGGCGGCGATGACGCCGTTCCAGCTGGCGGACTCGGCGAACGCGCCATGGACGAGGACCACCGTCGGCTTGCCGCTGGTGGTGTCGGTGATGCTCACGAGCTGCTCCTTTCGTGGTGTCCTGTGCCGACGCTCCGACTGCCGGACGCGGCCTGTTCGAGATGGGCGCCGGCCAGGCGCCGTGGGTCGGTTTCGTCCAGGGGGTCCAGACGCAGGCGGGTGAGCTTGAGCCGGGCGATCCGCCATCGCCCGTCCACCCGGTGGTACGTCTCGTGGTAGTGGCCGTATCCGTGGTGGCCGTGTGGCGTGTGCGGGCCGCTGGGCACGGTGACCAGGTCTTCCATGGCCCACACGCCGGTGGCGGTGTCCGGGCCGGTAAGTTCGATCTCAGGCATGTGGCCGTGGTGCACGGTCGGCGTCCGGCCGATCAGGCGGCCGGTCGAGGTCGCGAACTCGGTGGCGTCGGTGAAGACGACGTCGCCGAAGTCGATGTGGGGCGAGGCGGTGAAAAGCGCGGCCAGTTCCGTCCACTGCTTGGTGTCGACGTAGCGGAAGTAGCGCGCCTTGAGCTGCTTGATTGCTTCCACGTCGAGCAGCTGCCGCACCAGTTGATCGGTCATGAGGAGCTTCTCCTGTCGCTGCGTGACGGGCTTTCAGAAGGCCAGTACCAGGCGTCCGCGCACGCCGCCGGCTTCCAGCAGCCGGTGGGCCAGCGGTGCCTGCTCCGGCGGCAGGACCTGAGCGACGCGTGGGGTCAGCACCCCGGCCTCGGCCAGTCGGCGCAGCTCGTCGAGCTTGTCCTGCCGGCCGCCGTAGTCGGGAACGAACACCGAGTGGATCGTGATCGGGCGCTGCGGCGTGTGCAGCCCGCCGCCGGGCTCGCCCGATCCGCGGAACTGCGCGAATGCTCCGCCGTCGCGTATCGCCCCGAACAGGGCGTCGCCGATGACGGCGGCGTCGGCGACCGCGTCGACGGGCCCGCCGGCGGCCTGGACCAGGCGCGCGGCGACGCCGTCGCCGCGGGCCACGACCTCGTCGGCGCCCAGCTTGCTGACCAGCGGGACGTCGGCCGGTAGTGCATCGGCGACGACCCGCAGCCCGCGGTGTTTGGCCAGTTGCACGAGGTAGCCGCCCAGCGCGCCCGCCGCGCCGGTGACCGCCAGGCTCGACCCGGCGGGCAGGCCGAGTTCGTCCAGCGCCAGCAACGCGGTCAGCCCGTTAAGCGGCAGTGTGGCCGCCTCGACGTGGCTGGTCCCGGCCGGTGCCGGGGTGATCCATCCGGCGTCGAGCACGACGTGTTCGGCGTACCCGCCACCGCCTGGCCGGATCGGGATGACCATCGCCATGACCCGGTCCCCGATCCGGAGGCGGGTGTCGGCGCCTGGGCCGATCTGGTCGACGGTTCCGGCGACGTCCTGGCCCGGTATGTAGGGAGGGGTGAGCTCGCGCATCAGGTTCGCGATGTAGCCCGCCCGCAGCAGGGTGTCGGCGGGGTTCACCGCCGCCGCGCGGACCCGCACCCGGACCTGCCCGGGGCCGGCCTGCGGGCGGAGTACGTCCACCATCCGCAGCACCTCGGGGCCGCCGTACTCGGTCAGACCGACCGCTCGCATGGCCACCTGCCCGCTGCTCATTCGCGACCGGTTCGCGCGCCCGGGCTGACCGGCGGGGCGACCGCCGCGAACTCCTGGCGGGTGGTGGGGTCGCCCTCGATCGACTCGTATGTCGCCTTGGCATGGCCAAGCGCCTGCATGAGCGACTTCGGGCCGCGGAACGGCTCGCCTCCGATGTGCCAGCCGTCGGGGTGCAGTTCTTCGATGAGCACCCACACGACGTCGCGGAACGCCTCGGAACCCTCGTGCCTGACCATCACGTCGGTCAGGTCCGCGGCCAGGGCGTGCTTCTGCTCCTCGGTGAACACACCCTCGACGAGTTTGACGTTGACGAACGGCATGGACTTCCTCCTGTCGATCCCGCCGCGGTGGCCTGCGACGCTCGGTACGCCACCGGCGCCGCGGCCGGTTCCATGGATCAAGTGTCGCGCCCGCCGGCCGCTGCTGAACCCGTCATAATCCCTGGTCAGCCCCGCGCGAACCCCCGGCATGGCGGTGCGGCTACACCGGCAGGGCGGCCTTGGCCTGCAGCGGTGTGTTGCGCAGCTCGCGGCGGGAGTTGATGGCGAGCTTCGCGAAGACCTTGCGCAGGTGCCACTCGACCGTGCGCGGGCTGAGGAACAGTTGAGCGCCGATCTCCGGGTTGGTGTACCCAGCGCTGGCGAGACGGGCGATCAGAGCCTCCTGGGCAGTGAGGTCGGCCGCCGCCGATGCGCTCGGTCTGCGGACCGTCTCGCCTGTTGCCAGCAGCTCGCCGCGGGCGCGTTCACCGAACGCCTCGGCACCCATGCGGGTGAGCATGTCGTGGGCGCGGTGCAGGTGCTCGCGGGCGTCCGCGCGGCGCCGCTGCCGGCGCAGCCACTCGCCGTACACCAGATGCGCCCGGGCCAGGTGCGCGGCCATCCGGCAGTCGTCCAGCCGCTCGACCGCCTCCCGGTACAGCGCCTCGGCAGCCGCCCCCTCGCTCAGCAGGGCGCGGCAGCGGGCCTCGACACCCAGCGCCCACTGCGTTCCACTGGCCCGCGTCCGCTGTGCCAGCCGCCGTAGGGCCTGCTCGCCGACCTCCCGCTCGTCTGTCCTGGCCGCGGCCTCTACCAGTTCCGCCAGCGCCCACGGTCCGGTCGCCAGCTCGTCTCCCGCACCGGCTTCACGCGCGGCGTCCAGCGCCGACCCGTACAGGCCGAGCCCGTTGTGCAGCACCGCCGTGGCGTACTCCATCATTGCCAGCGCGTTGCCTTCGCCCCGCGCCGACGCATCCCGGATGCCGTCTCGGTGTAGTTCGTCGACGCTTTCCCGGTCACCCCTCCAGGCGGCCAGGATCAGCGACGTGAACGGCGGCGGCGCCACCTGCACCGCCGTGTTGAGGGCCGCCGCCTCCTCCAGCAGGGTCGCCGCGCCGGCCAGTTCACCGGCCTGGACATGCCAGCCGGCCAGGTAGTCCAGCGCCAGCGGAAGCAGGTTCAACGTGCCGGCCTCACGCGCCAGCTGCACCTGGCGGGTGGCCAGTTCCAGCCAGGCCTGATCGTCCCACAGGTCCATCGCGGCACCCGAGGTCGCCAGGCATACCCAGGTAAGCCGGTGGTACTCGGAGCGGTACGCGGACAGGGATCGCTGGATGATGGGCGCGGCCTGCACGTATCCGTGCGCGAACCGGGTCGCCAGGCCGTCCAACAGCAGATCGACGGCGCGCGGGGGTTCGGCGGCGGCGGGTGCGGACAGGGCCGCCTTCGCGACCGCGAGCACGCCTTCACCGTCGCCGAGGCGCCCCGCGTAGATCGCGGCCAGCAGCGCTTCCAGGTACGTCTCCCGCGCCATCGCGGCGTCGAGGGCCGACAGCCGCTCGGCGGCACCCAGCAGCAGCGGCGGCGCGTCCCTGCCACGGCTGCCGGCGAACGCCAGCTGGGCTCGCAAGCGTTCGACCCGGGCCCGCTGCAGGCCGTCCAGGGCGCTCATCTCCGCCGTGGCGAGCAGCTCGCGGGTGGTGTCGATGTCCCCGGCGTCGAACTTGGCCTGCGCCGCGGCCAGCGCACGAGCACCACGTCGGGCCGGGTCGGGGGTCAGTTCCGTCGCCCGCTCCAGAAACGCGGCCGCGGCCGCGACACCGCCGCGCGCCTGCGCCCGTTCCGCCGAGCGCTCCAGCTCCTCGGCCACCGCCGCGTCAGGTGCGGGGGCGGCTGCGGCGAGATGCCACGCGCGGCGGTCCGGATCGGCCACCGCGTCTGTCGCGTCAGCCAACACCTGGTGCACTCGCCGGCGTTCTGTCAGTGTGGCGGCTCGGTAGACAGCCGACCGCACCAGGGGGTGCCGGAACCGCACCCGCGTTCCGATCTCGATCAGACCCGCGGCCTCGGCGGGCGCTGCCGCGTCGTCGGTCAGCCCCAGCTCGGCGGTGGCCCGCCGCAGCAGGGTCGGGTCGCCGATCGGCTCCGCGGCCGCGACAAGCAAGAACTGCCTGGCCTGCGCCGGCAGCGGCCGCAGGCGCCGTACGAAGCCCTGCTCGATGCGACTCGCCAGCGGCTGCGCATCGGGCAGCCCGAAGCCGCCCGCCAGCTCCGCCGGGGTCAACCCCCGCGGCAGCTCCAGCAGTGCGAGCGGGTTACCCCGGGTCTCCGCGACGATCCTGTCGCACACGCGCTCGTCGAGCCTGCCGTGCACCGCCGACGCCAACAGCAGGCGCGCGTCGGCGTGGTTGAGGCCGGCCACGTTCAGTTCGGGCAACCCGACCAGCTCGCGCTCACCGCTGGGCCGGCGCACCGCGAACACCAGCGCCACCGGGTCGGCCTGCAACCGTCGCGCCGCGAACGCCAGCGCCTGCACCGACGCCCGATCGAGCCACTGGGCGTCATCGACCACGCAGTACAGGGGCAGCTGGGATGCCACGTCCGAGAGCAGCGTCAGGACCGCCAGGCCGACCAGGAAACGATCCGGGGCCGCCCCCTCGGCGAGGCCGAACGTGACCCGCAGCGCGTCACGCTGCGGTACAGGCAGAGCGTCCAGCTGGTCGAACATCGTCGCGCAGAGCTGCTGCAACCCGGCGTACGGCAACTCCATCTCGGCCTCGACGCCGGCGACCCGAACGACCCGGCCATGCTGAGCCGCCCTGTCTGCCAGATGGTCCAGCAGAGCGGTCTTGCCCTCGCCGGAATTGCCGCGAAGTACCAGAACGGCATGGTTGCCTGCCTGGACCTCCTCGACGAGTTGGTCGAGGGTCTCGCACTCGGCTCGGCGGCCGTACAGCTCGTGCACCGTCGCAGACATGCGTGCCTGACCCCCGTCCGATGCGAAGTTCCAGCCGCCTCGTCCGGATTCAGCGAGTGACGACGCTTACGATCTTGTGCGCAATAGTTGAGGTCGCGTGATGGGCTGCTCCGGGGCGTTTCACCAGGTGATGGTGCGGTCGGAGACCAGGGCGGCGACGGCG
>NZ_JBFAOU010000246.1:0-9433 GCF_040675365.1 Catellatospora sp. NPDC049609
AACGCTACCTGGCCCGCGAGATCTACCAGATCATCACCGCTGAACACCCTTATGGATGCCAAGCCTCAGCGGCTTGACATCCATAAGAGCATCCCTGCCGGAGGCGGGTCACCGGCGACGGGCGGGGCCGGGCACGGTGCGTGCTACGGCCAGCGGAGCTGGCTGATGACCTGCTTGAACTCGGCGACGCCCAGCGAGTCGCCCTCGCCGGGCACCCCGATCATGCGGTAGGAGAAGTCCCCGACCCGCCAGCGCACCTCGTGCGATGTGCCCAGCGTGGGGTAGACGTACCCCCGATACGAGCCGAGGGACACGGTCGCGACCGGCCGCCGGTCGCCGTCGGTGGACGGGTCCTCGTCGTAGGACAGGATCTGGAACCACAGGTCCGGGCCGCCCGGCCGGGTGTAGGCCAGGTTCGTCCGGCCGCCGGCCGACTCCGCCGGCTGCACGACCGTCCAGGGCGCGGGAACCTCCGGCAGGGGTGCGTCGATGGAGTCCTCCGCGTCGGGCGACGGCGACGGGACCGTAACGGCTGCCGTCCCGGACACCACTGGGACCGGGTCGGCATTCGCCGTCCGGCCGCAGGCGCCGGTGACAAGCGCGGCCATGGCCAGGCAGATCACGGCAGCGCCGCGCAGCAAACTGGTGTGCACGATGGTTCTCCCCGTGTGGCCGTGCCCGGGGGTCGAGCGCGGACCACCGCATTCTGCCACGGCGGGACCCTGGCGTCGGTCCCACGACAGCGCCACCACCCGCGGAGCCGGAGCGTTAAGAAGGGCACCTTCCTCTACGCATAGCGTTAAGAAGGTGCCCTTCCTTTCGGTGTCAGCGGCTGAGGTTGCGGTAGCGGCGGACGGACAGGGGCAGGAAGATCGCCGTGAGCACGAGCGGCCAGGCGATGGCGAGCAGGATCGAGTCGTCGGGGACGACGCCGGGGTTGCCGAACAGGTCGCGGCACGCGGCGGCGGTGGCCGACAGCGGGTTCCACTCGGCGATCGCGCCCAGCCAGGCGGGCATGGTCTCCGGGTCGACGAAGACGCCGGACAGGAAGCCGACCGGCCAGACCAGGATCTGGACCATGGTCACCGACTCCGGGCCCTTGACCACGAGGCCGAGGAAGATGCCGACCCAGAGCAGGGCGAAGCGCAGGAGCAGCAGGAGACCGAACGCGGCGAGCGCGCTCGCCAGGCCCTCATGCCAGCGCCAGCCCAGCGCCGCGGCCGCGCCGACCAGGACGACCAGGCCGACGGCCGAGTTCATCAGGTCGGCCAGGCAGCGGCCGAGCACGACCGACGCCGAGTTGATCGGCAGCGACCGGAACCGGTCCGTGACGCCCTTCGCGGCGTCGGTGGACACCGCCGTCATGGTCGCCTCGACGCCGAAGAACATCGCCAGCGCGAACATGCCCGGCATCAGGTAGTCGAAGTAGTCCCCGCCGATCGCGCCGCCGAACAGCCCGCCGAACATCAGCGCGACCATGACCGTGAACAGCCAGTTCACGATGACCCCGAAGGGCTGCTGCCGCCAGTGGGTCAGCTCGCGCCGCGCGAGCACCCACGTCTCCCCGAGCACCGCGGTCACGCCGCCACCCCCTGCCTGTCGTGCTGCTGCCGCTCGTGCTGCTGCCGGTCGAGCTCGAGGAAGACCTCGTCGAGCGTGGGCCGGCGCAGGTTCACCTCGGCCGGCTCGACGCCCGCCGCGGCGAGCGCCGCACTGACCGCCACCAGCGCTTTAGTACGCTGCTTGACCGGGACGCTGATGCGGACCTCATCGGTGCGGGCCTCGCCGTCGGCGTGGCGCAGCACCACCGGCAGCGCCGCCCGCGCCTGCTCCGGATCGTCGAAGACGAGGTCGATCCAGTCGTCGCCGACCGCCGCCTTCAGCTCGTCGGGCGTGCCCTCGCGGACCACCCGGCCGTGCCACAGCATCGCGATCCGGCTCGCCAGCCGGTCCGCCTCCTCCAGGTACTGCGTGGTCAGCAGCACGGTGGTGCCGCCCGCGACCAGTTCCCGCACGGCGGCCCAGACCTCCTGGCGGGCCTGCGGGTCGAGGCCCGTGGTCGGCTCGTCGACGAACAGCACCTCGGGCGACACGATCAGGCTCGCCGCGAGGTCCAGCCGCCGCCGCATGCCGCCGGAGTACTTCTCCACCGACCTGCCGCCCGCCTCCGCCAGGCCGAACCGTTCCAGCAGTTCGTCGGCGCGGGCCGCCGCACGCGCCCGGCTCAGGTGGTTGAGCTGCCCGAAGAGCACCAGGTTCTGCCGGCCGCTGAGGATCTCGTCGACGGCCGCGTACTGCCCGACCAGTCCGATGCGGCGGCGCACCTGCGCGCCCTGGGTGCTCACGTCGTGCCCGGCCACCACCGCGCGCCCCGCATCGAGGCGCATCAGGGTGGACAGGATCCGGATCGCCGTCGTCTTGCCCGCCCCGTTCGGGCCGAGCAGTCCGTAGACGGTCCCCTGCGGCACCTCGAGGTCGAAACCGTCGAGTGCCGGTTGTGGTGCCCCTGTGTAGGTCTTGCCTACTCCGGACGCCGCTATCGCCAGCTCTGACACGTTGCGGACGCCTCCCTTCCCATCGGCGTACACTGTACCGTACGCTGTACGCCAGTGCCAACCGCAATCGCGGACCGTTTTCCAGGCGAGCGGATTTCGCGCGGCGGGAGGAAGCTGTGGGCATGGACATCTACGCCACGACGGCGCTCATCGCCCTCGCTCCGCTGGCGCTGCACACCGTGCTGCGCCACGTGCCCGAGGGACAGGTGTGGATCCTCGAAAGGCGCGGCCGGTACGTCCGGTCGCTCGCGGCGGGCTGGCACCTCACCGTCCCGCTGCTCGACCGGGTCAAGGCCGCGGTCGACCTCGCCGGGCAGATGCTGCTGTGGCCGCCCGTGGCGGCGTACGACACACCGGCCCCCACCGGAGACCTCTTCCCCGCCGGCGACGGCCGCACCGTCGAGGTGCGGCTGCGCGTCCTCTGGCGCGTGACCGACCCGGTCCGCGCGGCCTACCAGCCCAACGGACCCGCCCAGGCCATCGACGACCTTGCCGAGTCGACCCTGCGCCGGCTGATCGCCGACCTTCCCTCCGACACCGCGCTCGCCAGCCGCGGCGAGCTCGACCGCGCGCTGTCCACCGCGCTGACCGACGGCGCCGGCCTGTGGGCCGAGGTCAGCAACGTACGCATCAGCGAGGTGCTGCCGCACCCCCGCCTGGCGCACCACTGACCGCACCGTCGCCGGGCGTCACCAGGTCACGGCACAGCGGCACGTCCGACGTGGTGATGCCCGGCTCGACGAACAGCGACAGCAGCGGCCGGTCCCAGGGACCGGCCTCGTGCTCGCTGCACAGGCGGCGCTGCGTGATCTGGTCGGAGGTCAGCTGCTGCGGGCCTCCGCCGTCGCGGAACAGCACCGTCTCCAGGTCGTCCTCCTTGCCGAGCAGGTAGGCGACCCGGGTCCGCCCCTCGACGGTCACCGCGCTCGCGGGCAGCCACATGCCCTGCAACAGCACGACGGCGGCGAGGGTCAGCCCGGTCAGCGCAGTCAGCGCGTCCACCCACACCGTGGGCACCCGGCCGCCGAGCAGCGGACTGGGCGGCCGGTTCGCCGCCCAGGCGGGCTGCGGCCACCGCCTGCCCACCGTCATCGCCGCGACCAGCAGCACGATCACTGCCACGAGCAGGACCACCAGATACAGCGGCGCGGTGACGATGCCGACGGCCGCGATCATGAGCGCCGCGGGCGGCGGGACGGACGACAGCGCGGTGGTCTGGGAGACCGCGCCCCGCATCGCGGCCCGGCGCTCGGTCAGCGCCAGGGCCGCCGCGAGGATGAGGATGAGCGGCAGGAACGTGAGGTAGCTCCCGATGAGCAGCGCCTGCATGCTGGTGTGCTGGGCGAGCGCCTTCATGGTGGCGTCGTCGCCGTCGGCCAGCACGAACAGCCGTACGCCGGCCAGGATCGCCGGAAAGGCCGCCGAGACCAGCCCCAGGTAGAGCCCCGTCCGCTCCCCCGCGACGGCCGCCGGAGCGGGCAGGTCGGGGACGTTCCGGCCGGACTCGCTCGTCTGCTCCGTCACGGCCCGCATTGTCGCACCCCGATGCATCTCCCACGCCGACCGTCCCCATCGGACACGACCCGACCGCGCCGCGCACCGCACACGCGTTGCTGCGGCGATCTTGCGCGAAATGTTGCCCATATGCCCGGAACGGGCGTGTCGCACCCACACTCCGCGCAAGATCGGCGGGTCGGGGGACCGCGCCTGGGGCGGGGGTCGGGGTGGGGTCAGGAGTAAGTCAGGGTCGGGGCAGGGGTGACACCGGATTCGCGTCGGGAGGGGTGGGACTAGGTTGGCGGCGTGTCCCTTATCGCGACGCAGTCGCTGTCCAAGACGTACCCGGGCGGGGTGACCGCGCTGGCCGACCTGACGCTGTCCGTCGAGCCGGGCGTGATCGGGCTGGTCGGTGCCAACGGCGCCGGCAAGTCCACGATGATCAAAACGCTGCTGGGGCTGCTCACGCCGACCAGCGGCCAGGTGCGGGTGCTGGGCCTCGACCCGGTCACCGCCGGGGAGGAGGTGCGCGCCCGCGTCGGCTACATGCCCGAGCACGACTGCCTGCCCCCGGACATGATCGCGGCGGAGTTCGTGACGCACATGGCCCGGATGACCGGGCTGCCGCGCACCGTCGCCCGCGAGCGCGCCTCGGAGGCGCTGCGCCACGTCGGCCTGTACGAGGAGCGCTACCGGCAGATCGGCGGCTACTCCACCGGCATGAAGCAGCGGGTGAAGCTGGCCCAGGCCCTGGTGCACGACCCGGACCTGCTGCTGCTCGACGAGCCCACCAACGGCCTCGACCCGGCCGGGCGTGACGCCATGCTGACGCTGATCCACCGCATCGGCACCGAGTTCGGCATCTCCGTGGTGGTCTGCTCGCACCTGCTCGGCGAGATCGAGCGGATCTGCGACTCGCTCATCGCGATCGAAGGCGGGCGGCTGCTGCGCGCCGACCGGATCGACGCGATGACCACCGGCACGGACGTGCTGGCCATCGAGGTCGCCGAGGGCACCGCGGAGCTGGCCGAGGCCCTGTCCGCGCGCGGCCTGACGCCCCGCGAGGAGGGCCGCATGCTGCTGGTGCCGCTGGCCGACGAGGACACCTACGACCTGGTGCTGCGTACCGTCGCGGAGCTGGACCTGCCGCTGCACCGCCTCGACCAGCGCCGCCACCGGGTGGCCGAGCTGTTCTCCACCGCCCCGCTGCCGTCTCTGGAGGCGAGCCATGTCTGAGCAGAGCGTCATCCACGACATCGGCTACCAGCGCTACACCGGGGTCCGGCTGGGCCGGGGGTACGCCGCCCGCTCGCTGTTCGAGCACGGCCTGCGGGTCGCGTTCGGGCTGGGCCGCAGCGCCAAGGCCAAGATCTTCCCGTGGATCGTGATCGGGCTGGTCACCCTGCTCGCCGTGATCGTGGTGGCGATCAAGGCGCAGTCCGGCGAGATGGTGCTGACCTACCAGGACTACCCGACCGCGGTGAGCACGCTGGCCATGGTGTTCCTGGCCGTGGTCGCGCCGGAGCTGGTCTCGCGCGACCTGCGCAACCAGACGCTGCCGCTGTACTTCTCGCGGCCCGTCGGGCGCGCCGACTACGCCCTGGCCAAGCTGGGCGCGCTGGTCGCCGCCGTGTGGCTGCTGCTGGCCGGGCCGCAGACGCTGATGTTCCTGGGTTCGGCGTTCACCGCCGCGGACGCGTCCGGCGTCGGCGCCGAGGCGCGCGGCATGCTGGGCGGCTGGGTCGTGTCCACCGCGTACGCGCTGATCTTCAGCAGCGTGTCGGTGCTGATCGCGTCGGTGGCCAGCCGCCGCGCGTTCGCCGCGGGCGCGATCGTGGTCGTCTTCATGGTCAGCTCCGGCGTCGCCGGGCTGCTGATCGCGCTCGGCGGGGACGGCCCGATGGCGCAGCTCGCGCCGATGCTCAGCCCGTTCCTGCTGCCTGAGGGCCTGCGCAGCTGGCTGTACGGGACGTCGTTCGACGTCGGCGCATACGGGCCGCTGTACGGCCTGGTGACGTTGCTGCTCGTGGCCGGCTGCACCTCGCTGCTCGTGCTGCGCTACCGGAAGGTTTCACTGTGACCGACCTTGAACTGCGGGGGGTGTCCCGCTGGTACGGCAACGTCGTCGCGGTCAACGACGTGACGATGACGCTCGGGCCGGGCGTGACCGGCCTGCTCGGCCCGAACGGCGCCGGCAAGACCACGCTGCTGCACATGATGGCGGGCTTCCTGGCCCCGTCGCGCGGCGCGGTGACCATCGACGGGGCGCCGACCTGGCGCAACCCGGCGATCTACCGCAAGCTCGGCCTGGTCAACGAGCGCGAGGCGGTGTACGGCTTCCTCACCGGCAAGGAGTTCGTCCGGGCCAGCGCGAAGCTGCACGGGCTGCCCGACGCCGACGCCGCCACTCGGCGCGCGATCGCGCTGGTGGAGATGGCCGACGCGCAGGACCGGCGGATGGACACCTACTCCAAGGGCATGCGGCAGCGCATGCGGGTGGCCGCGGCGCTGGTGCACGATCCGGCGGTGCTGCTGCTCGACGAGCCGTTCAACGGCATGGACCCGCGCCAGCGCATGCACATGATGGAGCTGCTGCACGGCCTCGGCGCGCAGGGCCGTACGGTGCTGTTCAGCTCGCACATCCTGGAGGAGGTCGAGCAGGTCTCCGGCACGGTGCAGGTCATCGTCGCGGGCCGGCTGGCCGCCTCCGGCGACTACCGGACCATCCGGCGGCTGATGACGCACCGCCCGCACGTGTTCGCGATCCGGTCCAGCGACGACCGGCGGCTCGCGGTCGCGCTGATGGCCTCGCCGTCGGTCGCCGGGGTCACCCTCGGCAAGGACGGGCTGACCGTGCACGCCGGCGACTACGGCACGTTCACCCGCGCGCTGCCCCGCATCGCGCTGGACCAGGGTGTACGCGTACGGCAGCTGATCCCGTCCGACGAGTCGCTGGAAAGCGTCTTCTCCTACCTGGTCTCGGCGTGAGGTGCCCCCGATGAACATGACGATCGCCTGGATCACCGCCCGGGGCCTGTTCGGCCGCAGGCGTTTCCTGCTGCTGCTCCCGATGCCGATCATCCTGATCGGGATCACCGCGGTCGGGCTCGCCGCGAACGCCCCGGCCGACGAGCTGGCCGAGGCCGTGCTGTACGGGCTCGGCGTGGCGACCATCCTGCCGCTGGTCTCGCTCATCGTCGGCACCGGCGTGCTCGGCTCGGAGATCGACGACGGCACGGTGGTGCACATCCTGGCCAAGCCGATCCCGCGCGGCCGGATCATCCTGGCCAAGCTCGCGGTCGCCGCGTCGGTCAGCGCGGTGGCGACCGCGGTGCCGATGTTCGTGGCGGCAGTCATGATCGACGGAGTACGGCTGGGGCTGGCGTTCGCGGCGGCCAGCGTGGCCGGGGCGCTCGCGTACTCGGCGCTGTTCCTGGCCCTGAGCGTGCTCACCCGGCGCCCGGTGCTGGTCGGCCTGCTGTACGTGGTGATCTGGGAGGGCCTGCTCAGCAACCTGGTCGCGGGCACCCGCACGGTGTCGGTGCAGCACTACGTGGTCCGGTTCGCCACGGACCTGTCCGGCAGCGCCTGGTTCGAGACCACGGTGTCGATGGCGGTCGCCGCGGTGATGACCGTCGTCGTCACGATCGCCGGCACGTGGCTGGCGGCCCGGCGGCTGCGCTCGTTCTCGGTCGCCGGCGAGACCAGCTGACGGCCTCCTGATCCAGGCCGGCCCGGTGGGCCTACCGGGCCGGCCTGTCCATGCCGTACGGCTCAGGAGCCGGCGATGTTGACCATCCAGTTGACGCCGAACCGGTCGGTCAGGGCGCCGAACGTGTCGCCCCACATCTGCTTCTCCAGCGGGACGCCGACCTTGCCGCCCGCGGCCAGCTGCTCCCAGTAGCCCCGCAGCTCGTCGGCGTCGTCCCCGCTCAGGCTGATCGTGATGTTGTCACCCGGGTTGTACGCCATGCCGGGCGGCGTGTCCGACGCCATCAGGGTGTACCCGGCGTCGGTCTCCAGCTGGGCGTGCATGATCTGGTCGGCGTGCGGCGTGCCCTCCTGGCCGAACTCGCCGAAGGTGCTCATCGTCATGGTGCCGCCGAACACGGTCTTGTAGAACTCCATGGCCTCGCGCGCGCTGCCGTTGAAGCTGATGTACGGGTTGAGTCGGGACGCCATCCGGATCCTCCTCGATCGTGACGGGCCGCCCGATGCCGCCCGGCCGCCCAGCATCCTCCCAGACCCACCCGCGTCGATCATGAACTTGTGGCACGGTTCGGCGGCGTGTCACCGACACAAGTTCCTGATCAGTCGGCTGTGCGGCGGCGCAGCAGGGTGAGCGGCACGACCGCGAGCACGGCGGCCGCGGTCCAGAACAGCACCGCCGCCACGAGCTTGGGCGGGTCGAGGTGCTTCGGCAGCGAGCCCGCGTCGGCGCGGATCGCCTCGACCGCCGCCATGGTCTCCGCCTCGGCGTGGCTGTCCAGCCAGCCCCACGGATAGCCCAGGCCGCGGTGGTAGGCGAACATGCAGCAGACGTCCTCGCGGACCACGAGCAGGCTCGCCGCGAGGCCCGCCAGCGCGAGCACCGCGATCGCCGCCCAGGCGAGCGGCCCGGGCACGGGTCCGCGCAGCCCGGCGGCGAGCAGCGCCGCACCGCCCGCGGCCAGCACGGCCCCGAACACCAACCAGTGGCTCATTCCACTGGAGAGCAGCAGCGCGCACAGGCCGGCGGCGACACCGAGCCCACCCGCCACCGACAGCGCCCCACGGGCAACAGACATCGACATGGATGCGAGTCTGTCATGGACGGCAGATTCCCGCTGCTCGTCGCTGTGGACGAGGCGGCACCGCACTGCAGGCGCGATGCCGCGGATGCGCAACCCGCGATCCGCGGACCTGTGATGCACGGACGTGCGGTGCGCGGACATGCGGTGCGCGGACATGCGGTACGCGGACATGCGGTACGCGGACATGCGGTACGCGGACATGCGGTACGCGGACATGCGGTGCGCGGACATGCGGTGCGCGGACATGCGGTACGCGGACATGCGGTACGCGGACATGCGGTACGCGGACATGCGGTACGCGGACATGCGGTACGCGGACATGCGGTACGCGGACATGCGGTGCGCGGACATGCGGTGCGCGGACGTGCGGTGCGCGGACGTGCGGTGCGCGGACGTGCGGTGCGCGGACGTGCGGTGCGCGGACGTGCGGTGCTGTTGATGCGCGATGCGCGGATGCCAGGCCGATGGTCGCCACCGAGCGGCCGGCGGAGCGCCGGGCGGAACGTGTCAGTCCGGCACCCCGGTCGGTCATGTCATGGATACCGGCCGGGACCGTCAACTCCTGGGTTGTCGCGACAACCCAGGAGT
>NZ_JBFAOU010000247.1:0-9210 GCF_040675365.1 Catellatospora sp. NPDC049609
CTCGTGTTCTGGTGAAAAATCTGGCAAATCTTTTCCGGGCTGGGGACCGGCATCCGGCGGGGTTGCCGGAGGCGGGTCGGCTGCTGGGTGTGCCTAGAGTCAAGGCGATGAATATCGAGGCCATCAACGCTTGACTATCCACTCGGGAGCGCGTACGTGACCCGGCGTGCTGAGCGTGATCGCGTCGCGTCACCTCCGCCGAACGCGCCGTTCGGCGTAACCCGAACGGGCTAGGCTGGCGCGGGTCGCGGGGTCGTGAGGTGAATGACTGCCGCATGCACGGGTGACGGGTATTCGATAGAGAAGGAGCCGCTGGTGCGACGGGGACCCCTGCTCATCGCGGCGGCGCAGCCGCCGGTTCTGGCGTACGACGTGGTGGCCAACGCGGCCGCGCACGCCGAGGCGATCCGGGCGGCGCAGGCCCGGGTGGTGGTCTTCCCCGAGCTCTCGCTCACCGGGTACGAACTGGACGCGCCCGTCCTCGGCCCCGACGACGCGCGGCTGGCCCCGATCGTCGCCGCCTGCGCGCAGGCCGGTGCGCTGGCGCTGGTGGGCGCGCCGGTGCCGGGCGACGCGGGCCGGGAGCACATCGCGCTGCTGGCGGTCGACGGTGGCGGAGCCCGGGTCGCCTACCGCAAGGTCTGGGTCGACGAGTCGGAGAACCGGTTCAGCCCCGGTCCCGGCCCGGTCGTGATCGAGGTGGACGGCTGGCGCCTCGGCCTGGCGATCTGCCGCGACACCCGGTTCGCCGAGCACGACGCGGCCACCGCCGCGCTGGGCATGGACGTCTTCGTCGCCGCCGTGCTCGAACACGAGCGCGACGCCCACGTGCCCGGCGAGCGTGCCCGCCGCGTCATCGCGGACCGGGGCGTGCCGGTCGCCACGGCGAGCTTCGCCGGCGGCACCGGCGGCGGCTTCGACCGCGCCGCCGGCGGCTCGACGGTATGGGCCCACGACGGCACGGTCCTGGCGGAGGCGGGCCGGGAGCCCGGCGGGATCGCGCGGGCCACACTGCTTCCCTGACCGGCGTATGCTGGTCGGCCTGTCCACGGGGGAGGGATCCGGCCATGCTCGACTACACCCGCGAGGCGGGCGAGTACGACCAGACCCGTGGCGGCGAGCCGCGGGCGCACGCCGCCGCGGCGGCGATCGAGGAGCTGCTCCCGCCCGGCGCGCGGGTCGTCGCCGACGTCGGCTGCGGGACCGGGATCGTGACGTCCCGCCTGCCCGCGCCCGGCCGCCTGGTCGTGGGGCTCGACCGGGCCGCCGGGATGCTGGAGCTGGCCGCGCACCGCCTGCCCGGCCGGGTGGCCCGTGCCGACGCGACCCGGCTGCCGCTGCGCGACGGCTCCTGCGACGCGGTGGTCACCATCTGGATCCTGCACCTGGTGGGCCACGACGCGGCCGCGGCGGTCATCGCCGAGGCCGCGCGGGTGCTGCGGCCCGGCGGCGTGCTGATCACGACCGTGGACAAGAACACCGCCGGCTTCGACGGCAGCGACATCGCCCGGGTGCTCGCCCCGCTGCGCGCCCGGCACTACCCGCCGCAGTCCGACGCGCTGGACCGGGTGCTCGCCCTCGGGGCGGGGCACGGGCTCAGCCTGGCCGGGCGCACCCGCTTCACCGGCCACGGCCAGGGGCGCAGCCCGCGCACCTGGCAGGACAACCTGCTCCACCACCCGTGGATCGCCCCGATCGCCCCGGCCGAACTCGCCCCGATCCGCCACGGTCTCGCCGCGCTGCCCGACCAGGACACCCCGCGCGCCGAGCCCGTCTACACCCTCATCGCCCTGCAGAAGCGCCGCTGACTCCCAGATCACTCGACTTGCCTGGCACATGGGCGGTCGGGCGCGCTTCATACGCCCATCTGCCAGGCAAGTCGGGCGATCTTGGTCAGGCGCGGAGGTAGGCGAGGACGGCCAGGACGCGGCGGTGGTCGTCGGGGGCCGGTGGGAGGTCGAGTTTGGTGAGGATGCCCGCGATGTGCTTGGCGACCGCGGCCTCCGTCACCACCAGGCGGCGGGCGATCGCGGCGTTGGAGCGGCCCTCGGCGACCAGCCCGAGCACCTCGCGCTCGCGCGGGGTGAGCCGGTGCAGCGGGTCGCGGCGGCGGTCCAGCAGCTGGCGCACCACCTCCGGGTCGATGACGGTGTGCCCGGCGGCGACCCGGCCCAGCGCGTCCACGAACTCGCCGACCTCGCCCACCCGGTCCTTGAGCAGGTAGCCGGTGCCCGCCGAGCGCCCGGCGTCGATCAGCTCGGCGGCGTAGGTCTGCTCGACGTACTGGCTGAGCACCAGGATCGGCAGCCGGGGCCGCTCGGCCCGCAGCGCCAGCGCGGCGCGCAGGCCCTCGTCGCTGAAACCGGGCGGCATGCGCACGTCGGTGAGCACGACGTCCGGGTCCAGCGCGAGCACCCGCTCCCGCAGCGCGTCCGCGTCGCCGACCGCGGCGGCGACCTCGTGCCCGAAGTGGCGCAGCAGGCTGGTCAGCCCCTCGCGCAGCAGCACCGAGTCCTCGGCCAGCACCACTCTCAGCGTTCGCACGGCAGCTCCACCCGCAGCAGCGTAGGGCCGCCCGCCGGGCTGGCCAGCAGCAGCCGCCCGCCGACGGTGGCCGCGCGGTCGGCCAGGCCGGTGAGCCCGGTGCCCCGGCCCGGATCCGCGCCGCCGGCGCCGTCGTCGGAGATCTCCAGCACCAGCCTGCGGTCCTGCGTCCACGCCGCGACCCGGCCGGACGCGGCGCCGCTGTGCCGGGCCACGTTGGCCAGCGCCTCGTTGACCGCGAAGTACGCGGTCACCTCGACCGGCGCGGGCAGCCGCCCGTCCAGCCGCAGGTCCAGCTCGACCGGCACCGGTGAGCGCCCGGCCACGTCGCGGATGGCCGCGGCCAGCCCCCGGTCGCTGAGGATCTGCGGGTGTACGCCACGGATCAGCTCGCGCAGCTCGGCCAGCGCCAGCGCCGTCTGCTGCCGCGCGTCGTCGAGCAGCGGCGCCGCCTCGTGGCCGTCGGCCAGCTTCAGCCGGGCCAGGCCGAGTGTGACGCTCAGCGCGACCAGCCGCTGCTGCGCGCCGTCGTGCAGGTCGCGCTCGATGCGGCGGCGCTCGGAGTCGAACCCGTCGACCAGCCGCTCCCGCGAGCGCAGCACCTCCACCAGGTCGGTGTCGGCGGGGGCGAGCACGGCGCGGGCGACCGCGGCCCGCGCCCCGGCCCAGGCGGTGATCGGGTACGCCGACAGCGGCAGCAGGATGAACCCGGCGGCGCACAGCAGCGCGCTGAACCACGGCGCGCTGGGCAGCTCGGCGCCCGGCCCGGACGGCTGCAGCGGCGCCGACATCAGCAGCAGCGGCGGGAACAGCGACAGCATCACCACGGCCAGGTCCAGCCACCACGCGACGCAGGCGCTGAGCACGGCGTACCCGATCTCACGCCAGGTGCCGGGCTCGCCGAGGCGCAGCGGCGGCCGGGCGGGCAGCGGGCGGGTGTCGACCAGCCGCAGCCGGCGGCGGTCGAACGCGGCGATCAGCGGCCCGGCCGCGACCACGATCAGCAGCGCCACCAGCAGCAGCGCGATGGTGCCGGTGACCCCGGGCCGCAGCAGCTCGATGCCGGCCAGCAGCGCCAGCGGCAGCGCCGCCGGGATCAACCCGGCCAGCAGGTACGCCAGCGACCGCCACGGCCACGCCGACCGGGGCAGGCGCCAGGGCGGTGCCGCGGCGGCGGACAGGGCGGTGCGGGCGGTCACCGCACGAACTTAGCCTGCGCCGATGCCCTGCACAGTAGTGCTGGGTGTAGTGCCGATCCTCACCCGCGCACCAGTGCGGCGGGCCGCCCGCTCCGGTGGAGTGGTGGCATGACTTCCACGGCGGCGGTCCGCCTGAACGCGGTCCGCAAGACGTACGGCACCGGCCCGTCCACGGTGACGGCCCTCGACGGGGTGAGCGCCGAGTTCGCTCCGGGCACCTTCACGGCGGTGATGGGCGCGTCCGGCTCCGGCAAGTCCACGCTGCTGCAATGCGCGGCCGGGCTCGACACCGTCGACAGCGGGCAGATCACGATCGCGGGCACCGACCTCGCCGGGCTGTCCGAGCACGCCCGTACGCTGCTGCGCCGCGACCGGATCGGGTTCGTGTTCCAGGCGTACAACCTGGTCGGCGCGCTGACCGCGGCGCAGAACACGGCGCTGCCCCTGCGGCTGGCCGGCCGCGCCCCCGCCCCCGACGCGGTGCTGCGGGCGCTGGCCGAGGTGGGTCTCGCCGAGCGGGCCGGGCACTACCCGGCGCAGCTGTCCGGGGGTGAGCAGCAGCGGGTCGCGCTGGCCCGCGCGCTGATCACCCGGCCCGCGGTGCTCTTCGCCGATGAGCCGACCGGCGCGCTGGACAGCACCGCCTCCGCGGTGGTGCTCGCCGCACTGCGCCGCGTCGTGGACGCGCATGGCCAGACCGTGATCATGGTGACGCACGACCCGGTGGCGGCGGCGGTGGCCGACCGGGTGCTGGTGCTGGCCGACGGCCGGCTCGTCGACGAGATCGCCGGGGCCGACCCGGCCGAGATCGCAGCCCGCCTGGTCCGCGGGGCGGTGGCCGCATGATCGCGCTCGCCTCGCTGCGGCGGCGCTGGCCCGAGCTGGTGGGCACGGTGGTCACGCTCGCTGTGGCAGTGGCCGTGCTCACCGTGTGCGGCCTGCTGTTCTTCTCCGCCCGTCCGGTGGTGCCCGACCGGTACGCGGCCGCGCCCGTGGTGGTGCGCCCCGTCGCGCCCACCGACGCGGAGGCGTTCACCGAACCCCGGCCGTGGCCGGTCGAACGCGCCGACGCGCTCGTGGCGGGCCTGGCCCGCGTCGACGGGGTGCACGCCGCGATCCCGGTGCACCGCTTCTACGCCCAGCTGATGCTGGACGGCAGGCCGGCCGGCGCTGCTCAGGACGCCACCGGCTGGCCGGCCGCCGCCCTCGCCGGACCCGCGACGGCCGTCCCGGCTTCGGGCCGCGCTCCGGCGGCGCCGGGCGAGGTCGTGGTGGACCGCGGTCTCGGGCTGGCGCCGGGCGCGGCCGTGACCCTGCTGACCGCGGCCGGACCGGAGCCGTTCACGGTGGTGGGGACGGTGGACGGGCCGGGCCTGTGGGTCAGTGACGAGCTGGCGCGGGCCCGTGCGGTGGGCGTACCGGCGATCGGGCTGCTCACCCGGGACGGCACCGGGGTCGCGGCGGTCGCCGCCGGGGCGGCGGCGCTGGTGGGCGAGGACGGCGTGGTGCTGGCCGGGGACGACCGGGGCCTGCTGGAGCCGGTGGCCGATGCCCGCACCCGGTGGATCGGCATGCAGGTGCTCAGCGCCCTGTCCGCGCTGGGCGTGTTCGTGTCGGTGTTCATCGTCGCGTCGACGTTCGCCTTCGCGACCCGGCGCCGCCACCGCGAGCTGGCGCTGCTGCGCCTGATCGGGGCGGTGCCGCGGCAGGTCCGCCGCATGATCCACGGCGAGGTGCTGGTGCTGGGCCTGGCGGGCGGCGTGCTCGGCGTCCTGGCCGGACTGGCCGCGGCGGCGCCGTTCGGTGGCTGGCTGGTGCGCACCGGCTTCGAACCGGCGACGTTCACGGTGACCTACCCGCCGCTGGTGCCGGGCGCGGCCCTGCTGGTGGGGGTGCTGGTGGCGCAGGCCGGGGCGTGGGCCGCGGCCCGGCGCGCGGCGCGGATCAGCCCGCTGGACGCGCTGCGCGAGGCGGCGCTGGACGACAAGCCGATGAGCCGCACCCGCTGGCTGGCGGGCCTGGCCGCGCTCGCCGTCGCGATCCTGTCCGGCGTGGCCGCGACCAGGACGTCGGGCGCGAACCTCGGCACGTACGCCCTCTACGTGGCCATGGCGCTGGTCGCGGCGGGCAGCCTGCTGGCGCCGGTGCTGGTGCCGCCGGCGGTGCGGCTGCTGACCGCGCCGTTCGCGCGCGGTCGTGGCGCGACCGTGCTGCTGGTGCGCCAGCACACCCGCACCGCGGCGCGGCGCACCGCGTCGACCGCCGCACCGGTGCTGCTCAGCGTCGCCTTCGCGGTCGTCGTCGGCGGGATGGTGCAGACCACCACGGCGTTCTACGGGCTGAACCGCGTCACGGCCGTGGGCGCCGCGTCGGTGGTGGTGCCGGACGGCACCCCGGGTCTGTCCGATGCCGCCGTCGCCGCCGGCGGCGGGCACTCCGCCCTGGCCACGACGCTGTACGACGGCCCGGAGCCGCTCGCCGCGGTCGGCGTCGGGTCCGCCGAGCACGGCCTGTTCACCGTCGCGTCGGGCGACCTGGCGGCGCTGTCGACTCAGCCGCCGGCGAAGACGGGGGAGGCGTCGCCCACTGAGGCGCCGGTACTCGCGGCCGCCGTCACGGAGGCGTTCGCCGAGCGGGTGGGCTGGGCGGTCGGCGACACGCATCCGGTGTCCGGCCCGGACGGGCGTCCGCACACGCTGCACGTGGTCGCGGTGCTGTCCGGCGGCCCGGCCCCGGCGGGCATCCTGCTCGACCGGGCCGCCGTCCGGACGATGGACCCGTCGGCGCTGACCCCGGTCGTCTACTCGGTCCGGCCCGCCGACAGCGCCGCGGTGCGCGGGCTGGGGGCGCGCTGGGTGACCGCGGCGGCGTACGCGAGGGAGGCCGGCGACGAGGACGACCGGCTGGTGTGGGTGTTCACCGTGGTGCTGATCGGTGTGTCGGCCGGGTTCGGGCTGCTGGCGGTGGTCAACACGACGCTCATGGCGGCCGCGTCCCGCGCCGGTGACCTGCGGGTGCTGCGGCTGTCCGGGGCGACCCGCCGCCAGGTGCTCGGCGCGCTGGCGGCCGAGACGGCGGCGGTGGTCCTGGTCGCGGGCGGGGTGGGGCTGGCCGTGGCCGTCGCCGCCCTGGCCGCCCTGGCGCGCGGCCTGACCGTGCAGCTCGGCGTCGGCGTGCCGATGGTCGTCCCGTGGGACACGCTGGCCGCGACCGTCGGCGTGTGCCTCGTGCTCGCGGTGGCCGCCGCCCTGCCACCCGCCGCCCGCAGCGCCCCGGGGGCACCACGCGCCGACTGACGCGCCAAAGGGCAGCTCCTGGGCGCCGGCCGTTGCGGAGCTGCCCTTTCTGGCGCGTCACGATGATCATCACGGGCCGTGCGTTTTATACGAACAGCGTCCGGGAAGAAGACATATGCGGTACATGATGACAAGACGCATCTTCCGCCGGTGGGGATGCGACGGGGATGGCGGTCATGGCGCATATGCAGTACGACCCGTGGCACGCGGCACTGCTGGACCTGTTGCACCTCATCCAGCAGGCGCAGGGCGACCAGGTCGCCGCCAGCGTGAGCGCCGCGCTGCGCCCGCTGGGCCTGGAGAGCACCTGCTACCTCGTCGACGAGGAGCAGGTGCGGCTGCACCCGCTGCCGGAGCCGGGCAGGCCGGCGCCCGACGCGCTCGGCGTGGACGGCACGGTCGCCGGCAGAGCGTTCACGGCGGTGGCCACCCAGCGCACGACCACGGCCGGCGGCGAGGACCGGCTGTGGGTGCCGCTGATCGACGGCACCGAGCGGCTCGGCGTGGTCGACCTGGTGATCCGGCGCGACGACTGCGACATCACCGTGCTGCAGGAGTGGTGCGAGAGCTACGTCAACCTGGTGGGCCACCTGATCGCGTCGAAGATGCCCTACGGCGACTCGCTCAACCGGGCGCGCCGGACCCGGCGCATGTCGGTGGCGAGTGAGCTGCTGCTGGCGACGTTGCCCCCGCAGACGTTCACCAGCGACCGGATGGTGGTCAGCGCGATCCTGCAGCCGCACTACGACGTCGGCGGCGACGGGTTCGACTACGCGCTCGACGACGAGACCGCCTGGTTCTGCGTGCTGGACGGCATGGGCCGGGGCCTGCCCGCCGCGCTGATGACGGTGTCGACGATGGCCGCGATGCGGACCGCCCGGCGCGCCGGGTACGGCCTGTACGCGGTCGTCCGCGACGCCGAGCGGGCGCTGAGGGCGCAGTTCCCGAACGCGGCGTACGTCACCGGGGTGCTGTGCGAGCTGCACCTGGCGAGCGGCCGGCTGCGCTATCTCAACGCCGGGCACCCGCCGCCGCTGCTGCTGCGCCGCCATCACGCGGTCCGCGAGCTGACCGGCGGCCGGCGGCTGCCGCTCGGGCTCGGCCAGGGCGAGCCGCTGCTGGGTGAGGAGGTGCTGGAGCCCGGTGACCGGCTGCTGCTCTACACCGACGGCGTCGTGGAGGCCCGGGATGCCGCCGGTGCCGTGTTCGGGGTGGAGCGGCTGGTGGACCTCACCGAGCGCTCGGCGCTGGCGGGCACGCCCGCGCCGGAGACGCTGCGCGGGCTCGCCCACCGGGTGATGGGCTTCCAGGACGGCCCGCCCCGCGACGACGCCACGCTGATGCTGGTGGAGTGGTCGGCGGAGGCCGCCCGCCGGGCGGTGGTGTAGGACTCCTACCCGGACACCAGGCCGAGCATCATGCTGACCTGCGCGGTGCGGGACGCGTCGACGCGCGTGGCGAACTCCAGCACCTGCGGGTTGGCGCCCGCGGTCAGCTCCATCCGGGCGTACTCGATGGCCTGGTGCTGGTGGCCGATGAGCAGGTTGAGCAGCACGCGGTCGAAGTCGGCGTCGGCCGCCTCGCGCAGCGCCCTGATCTCGGCGGGGCCGGTCGCGGGCAGCCCGCCGTGCCCGGCGTGCAGGTCGGGGTCGGCGTCCGGGGTGAGCGGCTGCTGCCATCCCTGCAGCCAGCCCTGCACCGCGCTCAGCTCGTCGGCCTGGGTGACGTTCATCGCGGCGGCCAGCTGGCGCACCTTCTCGTTGCGGCTGCGCTGGTCGGCGAGCTTCAGCAGCTCCCCGGCGGGGGCGTACTGCGCGCCCATCATCTGCAGGAACATCACGTCGGTGGCGTTGTGCCCGCCGGACTCGTCGACGGCGGGCGGCGGCGAGCCGGAGGGGGCCTGGCCGGAGGGGGGCGCGGCCGGGGCCGGTGCCACCCCGGGCGGAGCGTCGCATCCGGCGAGCAACGCGACGGCGGCGGCGAGGGCCAGGAAGCGCTTCACGGGTTCTCCTCGGCGGTGGATCGCGGCCCGGCGGGGGCACGCGGCCCGGTCCGCCGGTGGCGGGCCGGGCCGGGTCGAGGCGTGCGGGGAGACGGTCAGCGGCGCCGAGCCGCCGGCCGAGTGGTAGCCGGAACGTAGGGGAAACCCGGCACCACTACGATGCCCGGCA
>NZ_JBFAOU010000248.1:0-9198 GCF_040675365.1 Catellatospora sp. NPDC049609
CGCCACTTGGACCGGCGCCTGCCCCACCTGCCGACGAAAGATCAGAACCGTCCGCCGCAAACGCCGACCACCGACCTAACAAAGCACTACTAGCTAGCCTCGGTCTTTCATGAGTTTTAGATCTTGGTTGGGATCTGCTGGTACGGTGATGGCTGTCTATTGATTGTGGTGGCGGGCATGCGCGTGGCCCGGCTCGAACCGGGTAGCTCCGTGTCCTGGTCGCGGGTGGCCGGGTGGGGTTGGCCTGGTCAGGTCGCTGGTCTGGGTAGCGCGGCGAGGCGTTGGAATGCGGTGGCCAGCTCGGCCGCCCAGGGCCAGGTCGCGTGGATGCGCAGGTGGGTCCGTCGTGCGCCGCGGGTGATGCGGGCGGCGACGTGTAGGACCTGGTAGCGCAGCCTGCGGGGTTCGGCGCGGGTGAGTTCGCCGTCCAGCAGTAGGTGCTGGGTCCAGGTGAGCAGGTCCTGGCCGGTGAGGGCGAGTTCGAGCCAGGCGGCGTTGATCGCGAACACGCGGGACGGGAAGCGGCCGATGCCGGTGTTCTTGCCGCAGCGGATTCTGTCTTCGACGCGGGCGTGGCCGCGGTGGCGGACCTCCAGGTATTGGATCGAGCCGCCGCCGACGGGTGTGTCGGTGGCGATGACCTGGTGGCGCCATCCTTCGACGGTGTCGAACAGGTCGAGTTGGGCGCCGGGGTGCGGACGTTCGCGGCGTGCGATCAGGCGGGTTCCGGCGGGGTAGCCTGCGAGGACGTGCGCGGCGACGAGGTGGGTGAGTTCGACGACCTGCGCCCCGTCGCGCAGGTCGCCGTCGGTGTCCAGGGCGTCGATCCAGGCGGTGGCGTGGGTGATCGCGTCACGGATCGGTGCGGTGACGGGCACGCCGACGGAGAAGAACGTCGACAGGCCCAGCTCACGCAGGCCGCGGATGTGATGCAGGAATGCGGTCGTGCAGCCGGCGGCGTCGGTGCGCACGAGGATGTCGGTGCCGTGGCGGTGCGGGTCGGGGATCTGCGCCAGGGCCAGGTCCAGGACGGTGATGTGGTCGGCCGCGGTGTTCGACCCGGCCCGGCCCGGACGCAGGAGCCCGGCCAGTGCTTCGCGGGTGTTGTCCAGGAAGCAGAGCAGCGGGTAATAGCCGAAGGTTCGCTTCCAGGTCGCGGTCGCGTGCTCTTTCTCCGAATGCGTGATGACGATCGTGGCGTCGATGTCCAGGACCAGGCCGGGCACGTCGCGGCCCGCGGCGGTGGAGGCGGGCAGGCGGCCGCGGGTCTCGCACAGTTGCGCCCAGGCGACCTCCCGCGCTGCTGCCCGCGCGGTCCGCAGCCTGCCCAACGCGGTGGCATCGATGAGCTCGAGGGCCCGCCACGCGGTCGGGCCCGAGGCCACCGGCCCGAACGGTTCCGGCTGGGCGCGCAGCACCCCCAGGTCCGTGATCGCTCTGCCGCCGTCGGCGATCATCACCGCCACGTCGAGGGCGACCCGGCCCGGGCCGTGCCCACCCGCCCGTCGTCCCGCGACGACCAACGCGTCACCAAATCCCCTGGTCAGGCCTGTGGCGTCGGCGAGGTCGGTCAGCAGCCGGGCGCCGGCATGACCGACCACACCCCGGCCGTCGGCCGTGACGACAAGCTTGGGACGCGACAAGGTACTCTGCACGTTGAAAGTGCCTCTCTTGCAACGGTTTCGGACCCTAGACAAGTCCTATCGTTCCAGATCAGAGGCACTTTTGCATTCAAGATCCACTATGTGGTCAAAGCTTCGTGAATGACTCAGGTTAGCAAACGCCACCTCATTCTGGGTCAGCGCTGCCTGTCTCGAGCACGTTTAGGCAAGTCAGCCACCCCGGCCGAAGCAGACGACACGCACGACAGACATCTCGCCGCCGCGGGCGGATCGGCACAAAAACCGCGCGCGGCGTCCCTGCGCTGCTTACGGTGACCATGCCGGCAGGGTGGGATCGTTCCGCCGACCAGGCCGCGGTCAGATGCACGAAAGTCACGGAGCCGCTATGCCACGATCAACGCCCTGCCCAGGCACAGGGTCGACCCTGCGAGTCGCAGCGCTTCAGTGCGGGCTGCTCACCGTGCTCGCCGCGACCGTGGGACTGGGCGCGCCAGGCTGGGCCGCCGGGTTCGTCTATAGTTTCGGGCTTTCGGTGCTGACCTGCCAAGCGATGCACACCGCCCGGCGGACGGCGCTCGGACCCGCCGACAGGGTGACACTGGCACGGGCCATGCTGACCGGCTGCGTCGCCGCACTGACCGCCGACGCGCTGCTCCACGAAACCCCGAGCGGGGTGCTGGTCGCGATCGCCATCGTGGCGCTGGCGCTCGACGCGGTCGACGGGCGCGTCGCCCGCCACACCGGCACAACCTCGGCGTTCGGCGCACGCTTCGACATGGAGACCGACGCCTTCCTCATCCTCGTCCTCAGCGTGTACGCAGCCCGGTCCGTGGGGTTGTGGGTGCTGTCCATCGGCGCGATGCGCTACGCCTACGTCGCCGCGAGCTGGGCGCTGCCGTGGCTGCGAGGGCAGCTGTTCCCGCGCTACTGGCGCAAAGTCGTCGCCGCGATCCAGGGCATCGCCCTGACCGTCGCAGCGGCCGACGTGCTTGCACAGCCGCTAACCGTCACGGTCCTGGCGGTCGCGCTCGTGCTGCTGACCGAGTCTTTCGGCCGAGACGTCGTGTGGTTGTGGCACCGCCGAGCAGCACCAGCACACGCGGGAAGACCGGCACCGGGCACCCGCCCCCGCCCAGCCCAGGCCGCCCCCGGCCCGGCGCGTCACAGCAGGCGGGCACGGGCGTAGACGTCACCAGACCGGCCCAACGGCCGGAACCGCTGCTCCAGCAGCCGCTGCAGCCCCGCCCTGTCCAACCATGAGGATGCGAACCGCATCGTCTCCACCGGCGAGTAGTTGTACTCGTACCCTCTCGTGCCGCCGAGCCGCTCCACCTGGTCCAGCGCAGACACAGCAGCATCGTGGGCGGCCGGCAGATACTCGAACGACAGCGCGTGTAGCGGGCGCGACAGCCCACGCAGGACCTCTGTCTCGAAACCCTCGACATCGATCTTGCAGAATGCGGGCGGGCCGTGCCGGGCGATCAGATCGTCCAGCGTCACGACAGGGACCTCGATGCGGCGGTCCCACCTGACACCGCCGAACCGCCGATCACGGCTGACCGACGCGACCCACTCCCGCGACATCGACGACACCGTAGGCGTGGCCGACGACAGGGGCCAGACTCGCCGAACCCGGCGCGGCACCGACTGCGGCAGGCACGATCACCACGCCGCGGTCGCGCCCGAAAAACAGCCGCAGCACGCGCAGGCAGTCCGGCTCCGGCTCGACCGCCACCACCCGCACGCCCAGACCCCGCCACGAACGCACCCGGCTGCCCACATGAGCACCGACATCAAACCCAAGATCACCACGGCCGAGGAACCGCCCATAGAACTCCCGCATCCGCCGATGGCGCCCCGGAATCCCGTGATACATCGCCAGCGAACGACCCACACCCCACAAACGGACAAACATAACCAACCTACCTTTCGCTCAGGCGCTGGTCGGCGGCGGCAGACACTCGAGCGCCCAGCGAGCCGACCGGCCGCACCGAGTTCTGCGCCGGCCAACTCCGGTGAAATCGGGTTGAAAGGGTTCTGCCAGGGGCGGGTTGCAGCCTAGGGATGTCAGCAAAACCAGGTAGCTTCCCGGAAGGGACCGGCCATGACCACCCAGACCGACACCACCGGCACCGGTGCGGCGTCTGCGGCAGCCGTCTGCGTGTCGATGCTCGACCCCGCCGACACCTGCGACCGTTGCGGAGCCAGGGCCTACGTACTGGCGGTATTCGGCCGCGGTGCCGAGCTGACGTTCTGCGGCCACCACGCCCGCGCCTACCGCGCCGGGCTGGCAGCGACCGCGCTGGCCGTGTACGACGAGACCGGTTGGCTGCCCCGGCAGGACCAGCCATGACCACCACGACGCGTGACCTGCTCACCGCCGGTCTGGCACTGGCCTGCACCGCGGGGTGGGCAGCCAGCGCTGTGGCCGCCCACCAGATCCGCACCCGCTGCGCCCGCGAGCTCGACGACGCCCGCCGCGCCGCGGCCACCGACCCGCTCACCGGCCTGCCCAACCGCGCCGCCCTGGGCGCCCGGCTGCACGAACTCGCCCGCCAGGGCGGCCGCTGGTCCCTGGCGATCGCAGACCTCGATCACTTCAAGACCGTCAACGACACCCTCGGCCACCACGCCGGCGACCAGGTCCTGACAACCACCGCCCGACGACTCACCGAAACCCTCGGCCCCGACGCGATGGTCGCACGCCTCGGCGGCGACGAATTCGCGATCATCCTGCCCCACGACGCCGAGGTCGCCGCCACGCTGCTGCGCGACGCCGCCACCGCGGTCAACCAGCCCCAGCAGACGCGAGGACTGCCCCTGCGGGCCGGGCTCAGCGCCGGCGTCACCGACTACACGCCCGGCCTGCCCATCCCCGAGCTGTTCCGCCGCGCCGACACGGCCCTGTACCGGGCCAAGGAAACCCGCGGCAGCACCGTTGCCTGGACACCCCACGACCCGGCACCCGCCGGATGGGCACACCAGCGCCGCCAGATCCGCACCCACGGCCTGCACGCCCAGACAGCAGCCGCTTGAGACCTTACGGAGTGCCGGCCTCGCGTCTTGCTGCCATCCTTGCGCCCGATCGCCTCGGCTTCGGCATCAGCCGCCGGGCCAGCCGCACTACGGCGGGATCGTTGAGCGAGTCATCAAGACGATGACGCAGATGATCCACGAGCTGCCCGGCACGACGTTCTCGAACCCCCAGCAGCGCGGCGCCGGCCCCATCCCAGCACACCCAACACCAACACCTGATCATCCTGTTGGCGCCGCCGTAAGCCCACGCGCCGTTCCCAACAGGCCGAGCAGCAGCGGGGTGCTCGCCGAGCATTGCGGCGAGCGCAGTGCCCTCGGGTGGCCGGTCGGCCGTGTGATCTCGCTCCGAGCCGGTGTCACCCAGGCACCCCAGGCGGGTAGCGTTGCCGGATTTTGCAGCCGATCGAATGCCGATCGAATGCCTGGGGAGGACAAGAGAGAATGCGTTGGACGCGTACGCGTGCCGTTGCAGGCGCGCTCGTGCTGACTGCCGCCGTTCTGACCGCTGCCGCGCTGGTATGGGACGGCGGTCGCCGGCCAGGTGCCGGCGCCGAAGCGGCTACCGGCGCGGTGGTCGAACCCGGCCTGGTGACGACACTTGATCACAGCGCCCCGCCGTCGGTGTCGCCGAGCCCGAGCCCGTCGCCTTCTGCGCCGGTATCGCCGTCCCCGAAGGCCAAGCCGAGGCCGAAGCCCAGTCCGCGCCCGGCGGACATGCCCGGCCCCCCGCCGCCGGCGCCGAAGCCGTCACCGGTGCCCTCAGGCACGAAGTGCCCCTTCTACCAGGGCGTGAACGTGGCCAAGACGCAGGTGCAGGCCGCGCTGGAGCAGGCCGCGGCGCGAAGGTTCTGGACCGTCTCGCAGGTCAGCCTGCCCCCGAAGCTGATCAAGGCCGTGGCGATGCAGGAGAGCGGCTGGCAGTCGGCGATCATCGCCTGCGATGGCGGGATCGGCACCATGCAGGTCATGCCCGCGACCGCCGCGTGGCTCAACGACGACTCCCCGTTCGCCATGGACGAGGACGTGCACACCCTGCACGGCAACACGATGATCGGGTCGGCGTACCTGCAGTGGCTGATCCGCTACTTCGGCATGAAGTACGCCATCGGCTGCCCCGAACCCGACCCCGCGTCACCCGCGCCGTGCCAGCCCGACTACACGCTACGCGAAGACGACTGCTCCCAGGACCCGACCGTGTCCGACAGCAGAGAATGGTGCCTGCTCAACGCCGTCATCTCCGCCTACAACTACGGCCAGGGCGCGGTGGACAAGGAGATCACCGACGGCGACGACGTCTACTACCCCAACCCGCAGTACGTGGGCAACGTCCGCGCACTCATGAACAACTACTGAACGCAGCACCCGCCCAGGCGAGACGTCGTAGCCGAGGAGCGTAGGCAGCCAGGCGGCTGCTGGGCCGGGGTGACGACGCTGATGCTGGTGGCCGATGGCGAAGGGCGCCTGGACTGAAGGAGGCGATCTGCTTGTCGGGCGCGTATCAGTATGCGAACCCTGCGGCCGGGTAGCAGCAAGCCGCAGCACATGGCTTCCAGATCATGGAGTAGATGACAGCGAACGGGAGCACCACCGGCACCCAGCGGCGGCCGGTGAGCAAGGCCGACAAGCGTGCCGCAGCGAAGGCAGCCAAGGCGGCCGCCGCTCAGGCCGCAGCCCGTAAACGGCTCCTGCGGACGGTCGCGGTCGCGGCCGCGGCGCTGGCCGTCGCCGGAGTGCTCGCGTGGGCGATCTCCGGCTGGTCCGGTGACGCCGTCTCACCGCCGGCGGCAGCAGCTTCAGTGACACCGGCGGCCAGCATTGCCGCGAAGCCGGTGTTTCCGCCACTGCCCGAAGGCGCAGACCCGGCGCTGGGCAAGAAGCCAGCGGCCGCCGCCGTCACCGGTGCGCTGGCCAAGCTCGCGGTCAAGACCCTGATCCAGGGCAAAGGCCCGGCGGCCAAGGCCGGGACCACGATCACCGTGAACTACGTCGGAGTGCACTATCAGACCGGCAAGGAGTTCGACGCGTCATGGACCCGCTTACAGCCGTTCGAGTTCACGCTCGGCGCGGGCAACGTGATCGCCGGATGGGACCAAGGCCTTGCCGGGGTGAAGGTCGGCAGTCGCGTGCAGCTGGACATCCCCGCCGCCCTCGCCTACGGCGACAAACCCACCGGCGGACAACCAGCCGGCCCGCTGCGGTTCATCGTGGACGTCCTGTCGGCCAGATGACCACGCCGCAGCAATCGCGTCGTACCCCGCCACGACACCTGGAGATCAAACAGATCCCTTCGAGGGGGTATCTTCCGGCTCCGGCAGCAACATGTCGGAGGGGGACTCAGCGGACCTTGCGCTGTGCGTGACCCAGGGCCGGTGCGGGTGCCGGCTGCGTACCGCACTCCTCCGGACACCTGCACGCCTGCTCAACGGCGGTGACCAGGTCAACGTCGGGCCGAGCGGTCCGGCGACGACCCCGGTGACGGCCAGCCCGTCGAGGCCCAGCAGCCGGGTCGTAGCATCATCCCTGTCCCTGGCTCTCATGATCAACTTTCCTCGACAACAAGATGATCACCGAGAGCCACGGGCACCGTTGTATCAGGGGTCCATCTGGACCGCCAGACCCGCGTCAGCTGACCCCCACCAAGTTCGTTAAGCCCGTAAACGCGGCTCGCGCAACCCGTCGTCTCAGGGTTCCGCCTTCGGCGGGATCCCGGTTTGCCAGGGTACGGGCAGGTGAGGGACGGGAGCATCCCCGTGCCGGTAGGATGCGGCGTGGGTAAACGCCGGGCAAACGCACGTATGGTCGACTTCTCGCGCGTGCTTGGCCTAGTCGACCGCAACGACTTCGAAGGTCTGCGAGCGCTGTGCCGGTCGGGTTGGGATGCGAACCAGCAGGAGCGGTGGACGGGCAACAGCGCGCTGCTGATGGCCTGCACGAAGCGCCGCACTAAACTGGTGCGGTTGCTACTGCACCACGGTGCCGATCCGAATTTGCAGCATTTCGACGGCTACAACTGCTATGACTCCACTTCATCAGGACTGATCCGGCGGATGCTCGTTGCCGCAGGGTTCAGATGGCAATCGCAGTGGTTCCAGAACGGTAACGGATATGCGGCGATGCGGCACCTGTCCGTTGCCGAGGATGTCGACCGCACCGTGACCTTCGAAATAGCCGGCACCGATATGCGGTTGGAGCACCAAGTCCACCGGTATCCGCCCATGGCTGGTGCTGTCGAGATCACGGCGAGTGATGGACAGAAGCGGGTCGGGTTCGCGATCGAGTTGACCACGCCTGGCCACGGAGGTACCGCAGTGGGAGAAACCGAACATCCGAACCTCGTGACGTTCACGGTCATGATGATCCGGTTCCGCGGCGACGTTCGCGTGCGGGCGTACTGCGCCGATACGGCCGCCGCGACGCGCGACCCTGCCTTCTGGGTGCCGCCGTGGACCGGCTAGAAGTACCTGACGCCTCACACCCGATGCGGAGCTCCCGCCGGCCAATTGTGGCGCCTCGGTCCCGCAGACGGCGAAGGGTAAAGCTGGACGTTGCGTTTCGCCGACGAGCCTATACGAAGGTTTGCTGCATGCTGAGCATTTTTGAGACAAGTATATGATGCCGTAGGCGGGCCGTTCTGGAACGCGCAGTGTTCTCGTTATATGAACTTAGAATCTCGATCACGACCATCTTGTTGCTCTCGAGTTCGGTACGCTTCTGCAGCTGAAGGACAGGACCATACACGGTAAACCCAGCGGTGCTGCTCCAGCTCTCGCATGCCACGCCATCGATATCCGCTGCCTGGATCGATACTTGGCGGCCAATAGCGCGAATAATCAACTCGGACCCGACAAGCACTACACCCGATCTCAGGAACCGCCATCCCATTACTAGCGTGCCCATGGCGATGGATAGACCGATACAGGCGGAGATGTAATCGCGTTGTGCAATCGCATCCCCAATCATCACGGCGGCTATCGCGACGAACGAGGCTGAGACTCCACCGAACAAGAGGCGCGACAGTATGTGCGGTCTGACGACTTCTCGCTTCACCGAGTGTGTTCCTTCGAGCATCAGGCATATCCAAATTGACGGACGGCCAGGCTACCGGTGCGCCGGGTACTGTTCGGTGCGCGACCAACGACGCCAGTACGGCTGAGGAAGACACCCCTGAGGCGGAGATGCCGTCGCCTCAGCCTGTGGAATACCCGGTGACCGAGAGGCACGCCGACCAAGCATCCCGCAAGCACCGGCACCGCGGACTGCACGTCTTGATCGACAGCGCATCTCCACGAAGGCCCCACCGCGAGTGCGCAAAGGATGATTATGAATACGTGGGCTCCCACGGCCCGCCAACTTTCATCCTCTTCGAAGCCGTGACCCACGCTTTCAATACACGCCCGTAGCGCCTTTCGGTTCCTCCATCTCCATGGCGCGAGGCGCACAGTCGTATTGAGCTTGTCCCAACCTCATTGCCGCAGGTGGCAGCTGGTTGACAGCGGGAGTGTGGGTGCTCAACCGCAGGTGGATGTGGGCGGCAGAAGCA
>NZ_JBFAOU010000249.1:0-9178 GCF_040675365.1 Catellatospora sp. NPDC049609
GGGGTGTATTTTTTGTTGGCCATTTCTGTTTTAGTGTTTCGTGATCGAAGTCATCCAGATAGGCCAACGTCTATGCAAAAACGGGGTCCGGTGCGGGTCAGCTCGTGGTGCGGGTGGCCTTCTTCGTGGGTAGGGGGAGGCCGAGCTGCTCGCGGATGGCGCGCTGCACCGCGGACTTGCTCGCGGTGGCGTCCACGGTCACCACCAGCTCCTTGGCGCGGAACAGCTCCAGCGCCGGATCCGTCTTCGTGTGGTAGTCGGCCAGCCGGGCGGCGAGCGCCTCCTCGGTGTCGTCCTCGCGGGTGACCAGCTCGCCGCCGCAGGCGTCGCAGCGGCCTTCCTTGGCGGGGCGGTGCTCGATCAGGTTGTAGTCCATGCCGCAGTGCGCGCACAGCCGCCGCGCCAGCACGCGGCGGCGCACCTCGCCGTCGGGCAGGTCGAGGTGGATCACCGCGTCGACGTCGTAGCTCTCCATGAAGAACTGCGCCTGGCGCAGGTTGCGCGGGAACCCGTCGAGGATGAAGCCGTGGTTCCAGTCGTGCAGCTCCAGCCGCTCGCGCACCAGGGACTCGGTGAGCGCGTCGTCGACCAGCTCGCCCGCGCTCATCGTGCGGCGCACCTGGGCGCCGATCTTGGTGTGGTACTGCACGTGCCAGCGGTAGATGTCGCCCACGGCAATGTGCACGAGGTCGAACTCCGCGGCGAGCAGCTTCGCCTGCGTACCCTTGCCGCTGCCCTGGATTCCCATGATCACGTACTTGCGCACGAATGGATCCTTTCACGCCCGCGTATCGGCATCGAGTGATTTGTCTCCCTTCCGGCCGTTCCCGGAGGTACGTTGCGAGCGTGGGGCCATCCGTTGAGGACCATGCCGGGGCCGTGCGCGCCCTGCGGGCGCAGTACGAGTCACTGCCCCGCGGCGAGCCCGTGCGGCTCGCCAAACGAACCTCGAACCTGTTCCGCTTCGGCCGCCCGGGCGCCGGGCCGGGGCTCGACGTCAGCCGCTTCGACGCGGTGCTCGGCGTCGACCCGGTGGCCCGCACCGCCCAGGTGCAGGGCATGGTGACGTACGAGAAGCTGGTCGACGCCACGCTGCGCCACGGCCTGATGCCGCTGGTCGTGCCGCAGCTCAAGACGATCACGCTCGGTGGCGCGGTGGCCGGGCTGGGCATCGAGTCGGCGTCGTTCCGCAACGGCCTGCCGCACGAGTCGGTGCTGGAGATGGAGATCCTGACCGGCGACGGCCGAGTGGTCACCGCGCGGCCCGACAACGAGCACGCCGACCTGTTCCGGGCGTTTCCGAACTCGTACGGCACGCTCGGCTACGCGCTGCGGCTGACCATCGAGCTGGAGCCCGTGCAGCCGTACGTGAAGGTGCGCCACCGCCGCTTCGACGACGCGACGGCCTGCTTCGCGGCGCTGCAGGAGATCTGCGCCACCGGCCGCGACGGCGAGGCCCGGGTCGACTTCCTCGACGGCACCGTGTTCGGCCCGCGCCAGATGTACCTGACCATCGGGTCGTTCACCGACACCGCGCCGTGGACCGGCGACTACACCGGGCAGGAGATCTACTACCGGTCGCCGCTGCACCGGCCCATCGACTACCTGACCGTGCGCGACTACCTGTGGCGCTGGGACACCGACTGGTTCTGGTGCTCGCGCGCGTTCGGCGCCCAGCACCCGGTGGTACGCAGGCTGTGGCCGCGCCGCTACCGCCGCTCTGACGTGTACCACCGCATCGTCGGCTTCGACCGGCGGCACCGCGTCAGCGCCCGGCTGGACCGGCTGCGCGGCCGGCCGCCGCAGGAGGCCGTGGTGCAGGACGTCGAGGTCCCGGTGACCGAGGCGCCGCGCTTCCTCGACTTCTTCCTCGGCGAGGTGGGCATCACGCCGGTGTGGCTGTGCCCGCTGCGGCTGCGCGAGCCCGAGCCGTGGACGCTCTACCCGCTCAAGCCCGACGAGCTCTACGTCAACTTCGGCTTCTGGTCCAGCGTCGCCCGGCGGCCGGGCCAGGCCGCCGACCACCACAACCGGCTCATCGAGGCACGGGTCGACGAGCTGGGCGGGCACAAGTCCCTCTACTCCACCGTGCACTACCCGCCCGAGGAGTTCTGGGAGCTCTACAACGGTCCCGCGTACGCCGCGGTCAAGCACGAGTACGACCCGGACGGGCGGCTACCCGACCTGTACGACAAATGCGTTCGGTGAGGTGTGTCCATGGCAGTGGCGAAGGTGATCCAGCAGCTCATCGCGGGCCCGGTCCCGGTCCGGTTCACCGCGTTCGACGGGAGCAGCGCGGGCCCGTCCGACGCGGACATCGGCATCGAGATCCGCAGCCCGCGGGCGTTGAACTACCTGGCCACCGGTGGTGGCGGGCTGGGCCTGGCGCGGGCGTACGTCTCCGGTGACCTCGAGGTGTCCGGAGACCTCTACACCGCGCTCGCCGGGCTGGACCGGCTGGAGCTGGACAAGTCCTGGTCCAGCCGGCTGCGTACGCTGCGGCAGCTGGGCGGGATGAAGCTGCTCAACCCGCCGCCCCGGCCGCCGATGGAGGTGCGCCTGCGCGGGCGGCGGCACTCCAAGGTCCGCGACCGGGCCGCCATCGCGCACCACTACGACGTGTCGAACCGGTTCTACGAGTGGGTGCTCGGGCCGTCCATGGCGTACACCTGCGCGGTCTACCCCGACGCGGCGGCGACCCTGGAGCAGGCGCAGTTCGCCAAGCACGACCTGGTCGCGCGCAAGCTCGACCTGCGGCCCGGGATGCGGCTGCTCGACGTGGGCTGCGGCTGGGGCGGCATGGTCATGCACGCCGCCCGGGAGTACGGCGTCCGCGCGCTGGGCGTGACGCTGTCGCGCCGGCAGGCGGAGTGGGCCGCGAAGGCGATCGCCGAGGCGGGCCTGTCCGACCTGGCCGAGGTGAGGTTCATGGACTACCGCGACGTGCCCGCCGGGCACTTCGACGCGGTCAGCTCCATCGGCCTGACCGAGCACATCGGCCGCGCCCAGCTGCCCGGCTACTTCCGGTTCCTGCTGCAGCGGCTGCGCCACGGCGGGCGGCTGCTCAACCACTGCATCACCCGGCCCAGCAACCTGGAGCCCGCCGCGCACCGGCGCATGTTCATCAACCGGTACGTCTTCCCCGACGGCGAGCTGCACGGCGTCGGCCACCTGATCTCGGCCATGCACGACAACGGCTTCGAGGTGCGCCACGAGGAGAACCTGCGCGAGCACTACGCGCGCACGCTCGCGGCCTGGTCGGCGAACCTCGACGCGCACTGGGACTCCGCCGTGGCCGAGGTCGGCCTGGGCCGCGCCCGGGTGTGGCGGCTCTACCTGGCCGCGTGCCGGCTCGCCTTCGACCGCAACACGGTGCAGCTGCACCAGGTGCTCGGCGTACGCCTGGACGCCCGCGGCGCCAGCGGCATGCCGCTGCGTCCTAGCTGGTAGGGGTCACTCCGGGCGGGCCGTCCAGGCGCAGCTTGGCGGTGACGGTGGTGCCCAGCGGGCTGGAGTCGATCGTCAGCCGCTCGGAGAAGCAGCGGGCGATCCACAGCCCGCGCCCGGAGGGCTGCTCGGCCGACGGCGGCTGCCAGCCCGCGGTGTAGGGCCGGGCCAGCCCGTCGCCGAAGTCGGTGACCTGGCAGAACAGCCAGCCGGGGTACTTGGCGACGCGGAACCTGCCCGCGCCGCCCGCGTGCATGACCACGTTCACGACCAGCTCGGTCACGACCAGTTCCAGCGCCGAGCTCACCGGCTCGGGCAGGTGCCAGCGCTCGGCCAGCTCGGCCACCCGCAGCCGGATGCCGCGCAGGTCGGCGGAGGTGAACGGGCCGTGCACGATCTCCTGCACGTGCGGCGTCACGGCGGGTGGGCCGTGCCCGGCGTCGCCGAGCTCGTCCGGGCCGGCCAGCCGCAGCGTGGAGACCGTGCCCTGGGTGCCCGGCGGGAAGGGGTTGCGCCGGGCCCTGCGGGCCGGCTGGCCGGTGCCGTAGCGGATCCTGGCGGCGGGATTCATGAGCGACCTCGATCGGGGAGGGGTACTGCTGCCGCCACTTCCATACCCGCTCACCGCCGTTTTGATCGCCCGTTCGACGACCGTAGCCCCGATCGGCCACCCGGCGCCAGAGCGAAGATCACGCCAGCCGGTAGAGCCGGGCCGCGTTGCCCGCCCCGATGCGCTCGGCGACGTCGTACGCACCGGCCCGCGTCAGCGCGCCGTCGGCGACCAGCTCGCCCAGCACCCGCCCCAGGCCGTGGCGGAACTGGGCCGCGCCGACCAGGTACAGCTCGGGCAGGCCGATCGCGTCGGAGGAGTAGAGCAGCTTGCCGAACGGCGCCAGCTCCAGGAACTCGCCGAGCACCGCCGCGGCGCGGCCGCCCAGGTGCGTCACGGTGAGCCCCACGTCGACGTAGACGTGCGGGTACACCTGCGCCAGCCAGCCAGCCTGCCGGTGGTACGGGTAGCAGTGCAGCAGCACCAGCGGCACGCCCGAGGCCAGCGTCGCCTCGCAGAACGGCTGCAGCAGCGCCGGGTCGGCGCGGGCCAGCGGCTGGTCCCGGTCGCCCCAGCCGGTGTGCAGCTGGATCGGCAGCCCCGCGTCGACCGCGCACCACAGCAGGTGGCGCAGCAGCACCGGGTCGGTCAGCCGCTCGCCGTCGCGTTGCCAGCGGGCCGCCGCCGCGGTCACCTCGTGCGGCTGCGGCCGCGCCGGGTCGAGATCGAGACCGTGCCGGTACGCCGCGATCGACTTCACCGCGACCGCCCCGGCGAGCGCCTCGTGCAGCGCCTCGCCGAAAGCGGCCGCGAACCCGGCCGCGTCGGTGCCGGGCGCGACCTGCTCGGCCAGCAGTTCGAGGCGGACCACCCAGCGGGTCGGCGCGCCCGCCAGCGTGCCCAGCACCGCGTGGTCGACCAGGCCGCCCAGCACCGGCCCGGTGTCGACCAGCAGCGCGGACAGGTTCGCCGCCCGCAGCAGCCGCCCGGCGGCCTCGTCCGCGCCCAGCCGCCGGCGGCGGCGCAGGTAGTCCTCGACCGGGGCGTGCGCGGGCAGGTCCAGCACCGGCGCGCACCAGCGGCGCAGCGCCCACCCGAGCTGCCCGTCCAGGTACGACACCCCCGGGGGCGCGGGATCGTCCGCCTCGGTGCACCACAGCGCGAACGCCGCGTCGTCCAGCGGCGCCGTGGTGATCGCGTGGCAGTGCGCGTCCACCAGCGGCAGCTCGCCCAGGTCCAGTCCACCGGGGGTCAGTAGCGCCACCGCACGGCCTCCACCAGCTCCTCGGGGCTGAGCCGCCCCAGGGTCTCCGTCTCCGCGCGGTGCACCGCCGTGAAGGCGTCGAGCAGGCCCTCGCCCAGCGCCGCGACCAGGCCCGCGTCGGCGCGCAGGGCCGCGTCGGCCAGCGCCGGCGTGTCCGGCAGGCGCGGCGGGCGGCGGCCCTCGGCCAGCGTGAACGGGTCCACCGCGACCTCGTCGGGCAGCCGCAGGCCCGCGTCGGCGGCGTCGGCGGCCATCGCGCAGACGGCGCCGACCACCAGGTACGGGTTGGCCGAGCCGTCGACGCACTTCACCTCGGCGTTGGCGGCCCTGTCCCGCGCCCCGGCCGCGCCGGTGACCAGGCGCAGGCCCGCCTCCCGGTTCTCCCGGCCCCAGCACTGGTAGGCACCGGCCCAGCGCTGCGGCGCCTGGCGCAGCGCGCTGGCCCAGCTCGGCGCGCCCAGCCCGGCCAGCGCGGGCAGCCGGTCCAGCACCCCGGCCAGCACCGACTCGCCGCGCCGGGTCATGCCGTACGGGCCGTCGCCGCCGGCGAGCAGGTTCGCCCCGCCCGCCCAGGGCGAGAAGTGCAGGTGCATGCCGTTGCCGACGTGCTCGGCGACGGACACCGGCGCGAACGAGGCGCGCAGGCCGTGCCTGAGCGCCAGCGCCCGCACGGTCTCCCGCACCAGCACCACCCGGTCGGCGGCGGTGACCGGGTCGTCGGCGGCCGTGGACAGCTCGAACTGGCTCGGGCCGTACTCGGGATGGAACTGCTCCACCGGGACGCCCTGCGCGGCCAGCGCGGAGAGCAGATCCCGGCCGAAGTCGGAGAGCTGGATCAGCCGCGTCATGCCGTACGCGGGCCCGTCCGCGGCCGGGGAGCCGTCGGGTTTGCCGAGGAACCACTCCAGCTCGAACGCCATCCGGAAGGTGAGCCCCGCCGCGCCTGCCCGCTCGACCATGCGCTGCGCGAACAGCCGCTGGTCGGGCGGGTACGGCGCGCCGTCCTGGGTCCACCGGTCCACCGGCGCCCAGGCCCAGCCCGGCTGCGCCGCGAGCACGGTGAGCGCGCCGAGGTCGGGGTGCAGGCGCAGGTCGCCGACCGGGCCGCCGATCAGGTCGCCGGAGGTGATGGAGTCGTCCACGCAGAACACGTCGTGCACCTTGGACATGCCGACGCCCCAGGCGGCGGCGTGCGCCAGGCGCTCGGTCGGCACCGCCTTGACGCGGGTCACGCCGGTGTTGTCCACCCAGGTCAGCGCCACGCCGTGCACTCCGGCGGCGGCGAGTTCGACGGCGGCGGCCCGCGCGGCGGCGGCCCGCGCGTCCCGATCGAGCACGGGCTCCCACATGTCCGGAATTCTGCCGTACCAGCCGCTTTCCGGGTCCGGGACGCCGCGATTGTCTGCGGCCGGTCCGCCCGCCGGGCCGGTGGCCCGGTTGCCACGGGGATGATCGCGAGTTCGGGTCGAAAGGTTTGCCTAGGCCGCACATCCTGACCCGAACTCGCGATCATCCCGGGACCGCGTGCCGCGATACAACATGAAACGGGCAAACGCTACTGAAACACGCTTATAAGCGTGTAATGCATGAAAACACCACGAGTTGTCGGTACCCTCGCCCGAGTTGCGTGAGGTGACGACGACCCCGGGGGAAAGCCAGCATGACCGCTCGCAAGGTGGCGCTCGCCGGCGAAACGATCCTGGTCGCGATCGTGCTCAGCATCTTCGGCATCGTCTCCGCCTGCCAGTACGTCGGCGGGCCGGTGCTGCCCGCCTCGTCCGCGCCGCTGGGGCCCGTGATCAGCGAGCCGGAGGTGGACAACCAGCTGCTCAGCGGCGCCGACGTGCACATGGAGACCAGCCCCATGCAGGACGTCGACGCGGGCTCCGAGCACGTGTGCACCGACTGGGAGATCTGGACGGCGCAGCCGCACGAGCGGGTCTGGTTCGCCGGCTGCCTGGCCGGCGTGCTGAAGGCGCACACCCACCTCGGCGACGGCGTGTTCGAGAACAGCTTCGCCAAGCGCCGCGACCTGGCCGGCAACCGTGACTACGAGCTGCGGGTGCGGCACAAGGACAACAGCGGCAACCCGGCGACGGAGTGGAGCCCGTACACGACGCGGCCGTTCAAGACGGACAAGGACCGCAAGCCGCTGCCGGGCGCGCCGCAGTGGCTGGTGGCGCAGGACGGCTACCGCGTCGAGGAGGTCGCCTCGGGCTTCCAGCTGCCGGTCAACATCGCCATGGTGCCGTCGCACGCGATCGCGCCGGACAAGCCGCTGTTCTACGTCACCGAGCTCTACGGCACCATCAAGGTGGTGCGCGGCGACCTCAAGGTCAGCGTGTACGCGAAGAACCTGCTGAACTGGGACCCGTACGCGAAGTTCCCGGGCGCCGGCGAGATCGGCCTGACCGGGATCGTGGTCGAGCCGCAGACCGGCGACGTGTTCGCGAGCATGCTCTACCAGCGGGGGGCGGAGTTCTTCCCGAAGGTGGTCCGCATCCACAGCGAGGACGGCGGCATGACGGGCAAGACCGTCACCACGGTCCTCGACCTCAAGGACGACGCGCAGGTCGCCTCGCACCAGATCTCGAACCTGACCATCGGCCCGGACGGCAAGCTCTACGTGCACATGGGCGACGGCTTCCTCCCCGACAAGGCGCGGGATCTCAATGACACCCGGGGCAAGGTGCTGCGGGTGAACCTGGACGGCACCGCGCCGGAGGACAACCCGTACTTCGACCCGGCCGACAAGAGCCAGACCAAGGACCTGGTGTTCGCGTCCGGCTTCCGCAACCCGTTCGGCGGGGCGTGGCGGGCCGCCGACGGCCAGCACTACTCGGTCGAGAACGGCACGGTCAACAACGACCGGCTCGCCCGCGTGGTCAAGGGCGCCGACTACGGCTGGAACTCCAACACCTCCAGCCTGCGCAAACGTGCCCTGTTCAACTGGGCGCCGACGCACGCGCCGGTCGGCATCACCTTCGTGCAGAAGGAGGGCAACCAGGCGGCCGGCTTCCCGGAGAGCAAGCTCGGCAACGCGTACGTGTCCGAGAGCGGCCCGACCTTCGGCACCGGGCCGCAGGTGCGCGGCAAGCGGATCGTCGAGTTCACCTTCGGCAAGGACGGCACCGTCTCCAAGCCGAAGACCCTGGTCGAGTACAACGGGTACGGCAAGACGACGGTGGCCGGGATCGCGGCCGGCCCCGACGGGATCTACTTCTCCGGGCTCTACCCCGAGCAGGGCTACGACCCCACCGTGCCCGGCGCGAAGATCTACCGCGTGCGGTACGCCCCCAAGCCCGCGGGCAAGCCCAAGCCGGTCGCCGCGAAGGAGCAGTGCACCGACGGCGACCTGCAGGTCATCGCGCGCTCGTCGAAGACGCAGGTCAAGCGCGGCGCGCCGGTCACCTTCACGCTGGTCATCAAGAACCTGGCCAAGCACACCTGCAACCGGGACATCGGCGCCGACGCGCAGGAGCTGTTCCTGATGCACGGCACCGAGAAGGTGTGGTCGTCGGACCACTGCGGCGCGCCCAAGGGCAAGCAGGTCACCGCGCTCGCCGCGGGCCGCGAGATGGTCTTCACCGTGCCGTGGAACGGCAAGTCCAGCTCCTCCTGCGACAAGTCGCAGGTCAGGGTGTCGACCGGGCCGGTGCCCGAGGCGGGCTCGTACCAGCTGTTCGCCCGCGTGGGCACCGACCGCAGCGCCCCGGTCTCCATCAAGCTCAACTGACCCGCGCCCGGGGGCCCACCCGGCCCCACCCGCACCCGTTTTGCCATTGACGTTGGCCTATCACATCGACTTCGATCTCGTCTGAGTCGATGTGATAGGCCAACCGCGAATCGAGGGCCCCAGGGCGGGCGGTATGAATGCTTCCGTGAGCCATTATTCTGTTTGTGTCATCGTTCATTTA
>NZ_JBFAOU010000250.1:0-8811 GCF_040675365.1 Catellatospora sp. NPDC049609
TCGGCCTGCCCGATTCGCTGACCGAGTAGCGGGACGGCGCGAAGGTCGGCGCACCCGGTGCAGCCGGCGGGATCAGCGACCGATCAGGTTGTCGACCGCGTCGGGGCGTCCGGCGGCGGGTGCGGCCGACAGCCGCTCGGTGAACGCCGGGCTCGCCGCGGCGGCCAGCGCCTGCGCGAGCTGCACCCGGGTCTGCGTGCTGAACGTGTTGAGCCACGCGGTGCCCGCCGGCCAGCCGCCGACGCTCGGCGGCCGGAACGGCACCTGGTCGAGCCGGTTGAGGCCCTGGTAGATCTGCTTGCGCTGCTTCATGCCGGCCGCGGTGCCGGCCGCGCCGAGCTGGCGCACCGCGCCGACCAGCCACTCGACCGGCTGCTTGACCAGCTGACCGCCGGTCGCGCCGAACGCCTCGTCGGTCAGCATCGCCCGCACCAGCGCGGTCACGTCACGGCCGGCGAACGCGGCGGACAGCCGGTCGCGTACGGCGTCGGGCATGGGCTCGCCGGAGGCGAACCGGAACCACAGCCGCGCGGGCAGGAACGTGCCCGCGGCGGGCTGGTCCAGCAGGATCCCCGCGAGGCCGTCGGCGTCCAGCGGACCGGTGTGCCCCAGCACGGTCTTGTCGGTCTTGTCGTGCCGGGCGGGCTGGAACACGGCCCGGCCGGCGTCGCGGTCCAGCGTCCAGCCGGTCAGCGCCCGCGCCGCGGCCTTCACGTCGGCCTCGGTGTACGCGCCGATGCCCAGCGTGAACAGCTCCATCAGCTCGCGGGCCAGGTTCTCGTTCGGGGCCTTGCGGGTGTTGCGCTGCCCGTCGAGCCACTGGATGAGCGCGGCGTCGCGCAGCATCGCCCGCACCAGCACGCCGAAGTCGCCCCACCCGTCGCGCCGGAACACCTGCTGCTGGGCCAGCATCAGGTGGGCCGAGTTGACCTTCTGCACGCTGGTCGCCCAGTGCCCGTGCCAGAAGAACACCAGCTTCTCGGCCAGCTGGTGCTCGGCGGCGATCATGCGATCCACCCACCAGTGCGTCAGCTCCTGCACCTGGGCCTTGCGCGCCTGCCGCGCCTTCTGCCGCTGCTCCCGCGAGGCGCCCTTGGCGAGCTTCAGATACGGATCCTCACCGAGCTCCGGCACCGGCGTCCGCCCCGCCCCCGCGTCCCTGCCGGCAGGCCGCACCAGCCGCTCCACGGTAGCCGCGAACCCGTCACGCTCGGCCCGGTCCACCTCGTCGGCGGTCGGCCCGAACGTCGCCCGGCGCAGCAGATGCGCCACCCTCTCGCGTTCGCCCATGCCCCGATCCTAGGTAGACCGTGATCAGTTCCCCGCCTGCCCGATGTACGGAAAACGTAAAGACCCACCCAAGATCGCGACGATCTTGCGTGAGATGTGGGGACGACACGCCCTATCCGGGCATATCCCTAACACTTCACGCAAGATCGTCGCGATCTTGGGAGGGGTCAGCGGGTGGACTCGCGGTTGTAGCGGGAGCGGGCCCAGTAGAAGCAGCCGACGGTGAGGGCGACGGACCAGGCGACGGCGAGCCAGGCGCTGTTGCCGATGCCGGTGCCGAGCAGCAGGCCGCGGATGGTCTCCATGACGGGGGTGAAGGGCTGGTACTCGGCGGCCCAGCTGACGCCCGCGGGCATGGACTCGGTGGGGACGAAGCCGCTGCCCAGGAACGGCAGCAGGATCAGGGGCATGGGCAGGTTGCTGGCGGACTCGACGGAGCGGGCGGTCAGGCCGCAGGCGACGCCGAACCAGGTGACGGCGAAGGAGACCAGGGTCAGCAGGCCGGCCGCGGCGACCCACTCGACCGGCGTCGCGGTCGGGCGGAAGCCGACGGCGACGGCGACGCCGACGACGACCGCGAGCGCGATCACCAGCTGGACCAGGTTGCCCAGGACGTGGCCGGTCAGCACGGAGGGCCGGAAGATGGCCATGGTGCGGAACCGGTTGATGATGCCCTCGGTCATGTCCTGCGCCACGCCGATCGCGGTGAGCTGCGGCGCGCTGGCGATGGCCAGCAGCAGGATGCCGGGGGTGACGTAGTTGGCGTACGCCGCCCGGCCGCCGCCCGCGGCGATGCCGTCGCCCAGCGTGCCGCCGAAGACGTACACGAACAGCAGCAGCATGATGACCGGGATGCCGATCAGGAAGCCGATCAGCGGGTAGCGGCGGGCGCGCAGCAGGTAGCGCCGCAGCATGGTGGTCGAGTCGCGCAGCGCGTAGGCGGTGGTGCTCATCGGTTGCTCGCTCCTTCGAGGGCGGGGGAGCCGGCGGTGTCGGGCCGGCCGGTGAGGGTGAGGAAGACGTCGTCCAGATCGGGGGTGTGCAGGGTCAGTTCGGCGACCTCGACGGCCGCGCTGTCGAGCGAGTCCAGCACCGCGCGCAGCGAGCGCACCCCGCCGTCGCTGGGCACCTGCAGGGTCAGCGCCTCGTCGTCACGGGTGGCCGTGCCCAGGGCGCGGGCCGCCGCCGCCAGCTCGGCGAGCCCGGCGAAGCGCAGCCGGATGTGCCCGCCGGGGATGAGCCGCTTCAGCTCGGCCGGGGTGCCCTCGGCGATGATGCGGCCGTGGTCGAGCAGCGCCACCCGGTCGGCGAGCTGGTCGGCCTCCTCCAGGTACTGCGTGGTGAGGAAGATGGTGACGCCGCCCGCGACCAGCTCGCGGATCATGTCCCACATGGTGCGGCGGCTGCGCGGGTCCAGGCCGGTGGTCGGCTCGTCGAGGAACACCACGCGCGGGTTGCCGACCAGGGTCATCGCCAGGTCGAGCCGGCGCCGCATGCCGCCGGAGTAGGTGACCACGGGCTTGTCGGCCGCGTCGGCCAGGTCGAAGCGCGTCAGCAGGTCGGTGATGCGGCGGCGGCCCTCGCGCTTGTCCAGGTGGTTCAGGTCGGCCATCAGGGCCAGGTTCTCGCGGGCGGTGAGGAAGCTGTCCACGGCGGAGAACTGGCCGGTCAGGCCGATCGCGGCGCGCACCGCGTCGGGCTCGGCCGCCGGGTCGTGCCCTGCCACGCGGAGGTGGCCCGCATCGGGGCGCAGCAGCGTGGACAGGATGTTGACGGTGGTGGTCTTGCCGGCGCCGTTCGGGCCGAGCAGGGAGTAGATCGTCCCGGCCGGGACGGTCAGGTCGATGCCGGCCAGCACGGCCTTGTCGCCGTACGCCTTGCGCAGGCCGCGCACCTCGATGGCGGGGGTGGGCATGGTGGTGTCCTCTCAGGAACGGTGGATGATGATGTCGCCCCAGTGGGTGCGGGCCCGCACCTCGACGCGCTCGTCGTTCTCGGCGGGGCCGCCGGTGCTTTCCAGGGAGTTGCGCACCGCGCCCGGCGCCTGCAGGTCGAGCCAGGCGGCGGTGCCCTCGGGGATGCCGATCTCCAGGCGGCCGGCGGCGGTCTCCAGCGAGACCGCGCCGCGCACCGCCGAGCCGATGCGGATGCCGCCGTGCGCGGTCTTGGCGGTGACCCCGCCCAGCGCCCGCTCGACGGTGATGTCGCCGTTGGCGCCGTTGATCCGGGCCAGGCCGGTGATCTCGGCGATGCTGCTGTCGCCGTTGGAGCTCTTGACCACGGCGGCGCCGTCCACGCGGCCGATCCGGATCCGCCCGGTGCCGGTGGTGACCTTGGCGTCGCCGAGCACGTGCCCGACGCCGATCTCGCCCGCGCCGGTCTCCACCTGCAGCGGGCCGGTCTGGTCGAGCTGCACGCGGCCGTAGCCGGTGTGGTACTCGCACGGACCCAGCGGGCCCTCGGCGGCCAGCTCGCCCAGGCCCGTGCTGCCCTCGACGGACGAGCCCGCCGGCAGCGCGATGTCCACCTCGATGGAGCCGGGCCGGCCGAACATCGAGTTGAGGTGCTTGGGCGTACGCACGTGCAGCCTGCCGTCGGCGTACTCGACGCGGGTCTCCTCGGCGGCCTTCACGGACTTGGCGTTGCTGTTGGCCGGGCGCACCTCGACCACGGTGTCGGTGCGCTCGCTCGCGCTGATCCGCACGTCGGCGGCGAGCAGGTGCAGGGTCACGGCGACGGGTCGCGGGGTGTCGAAAGTGGGCATGGTCGTCCCCTCAGCTCTGATCTGTCGATGTCACCGCTGGTCAGCGGCGTGTACGGTCGGCGGTCCGCCCGACCGGCGGGTGTGGTGCGGGAGCCGGGCGCCGGGCGTCAGCGCACCCAGCCGGTGTAGCGCCGGCCCAGGTCGGTGCTCTGGCGCGCGGCGGCGGCGCGCTGCGCGGCGGTGTCGGCGTCCAGCGCCGAGGCGGCCGCCCGCACCAGCCAGGTGTTGACCGACAGCCGCTCGCGCCCGGCCGTCTCCTCGATGCGCGCCTTCAGCTCGTCGGGCAGGCGCAGGTTGATCCGCGAGGTGGCGCCGCCGCTCGCGGTCTCGTCCCACACGGGTGCGGGGGTGGCCGGGGCGGCCGCGGGCTCGCCCGCCTCCGCCTGCGGGACCCGCACCACGAAGCTGGGGTCCAGCCCGCGCAGGCGGACGTCGACCGAGCCGGGCGCCAGGTCGCGGGTGATCTCGTCGGCCGCGGCCGACAGCGCCTCCAGCAGGGTGAGCCGGATCGCCGACTCCAGCGGCGCGGTGAGGCGCTCGGCCAGCGCGCGGGCCTCCGCGCCACCGGTCTCGGCCGCGACGGCGAGCTCGGTACGCAGCTTCTCTACATACGGCGTCAGGTCCATGGCACCACTATGGCACCACGATGGCACCACGCGCAACCACTATGGCTCAGAGGTGAGCCAGTAGCCGTTCGGTGATCTCCGCTGGAGGTTCGGCTGAACGTCGGAGAATCAGGCACCCGGGGCAGGGTGACGCGCCTCGGGGGTCGCCGATACCCTCTCCGGATGTGCAGGCGGGCGGTACGGTCCGTCGGCCATGCCGTGCACCCCCACGGCGTGGCTCATCCGCCGGCATCGCGTCCGCGATCTATGGAGGATGACGAATGTCTCAGGGCGAGCATCTCGCACAGCGCGACGACCTGGCCGCGCGACCGAACTTCGAGGTCACCCTGCGTGGGTACGACAAGCGCCAGGTCGACCACTACCTCGCGCAGCTGGACAGCGAGATGTCGTCGCTGTCGGCCGAGCGCGAGCGGGCGCTCGTGCAGGTACGCGACCTCACCGAGCGGCTGAAGCGGCAGCACACCGACCTCGCCGAGCTGGCCGAGCTGCGCCAGCGCCCGGCGCAGGTGGAGCGCGCGTCGTTCCGGCACCTGGGCCCGATGGTGGACCAGATCCTCGACCTGGCCGAGAAGCAGGCCGAGCAGATCACCACCACGACCGCGCAGCAGATGGCGCACCACAAGGCCGAGGCCGAGAAGATCCTCGGCGAGGCGCAGGAGCAGGCCGAACGCCTGCGGGCCGACGGCGAGGCCGCGCTGGAGCGCGCCGAGCAGGAGCTCAAGCGGGTGCACGAGCAGAGCGGCCAGCAGGTCGAGCACGCCCGTGCCGAGGCCGACGCGCTGGTCGAGGCGGCCCGGGTGCGGGTGCAGCAGGAGGTCGAGGCGGCCCGCGCGCAGACCCAGCAGGAGATCTCGCAGTGGAAGGCCAACGTCGAGCGCGAGCTCGCCGAGCTGCGCGCCTCCGCCGAGCGCGAGATCGCCGGGCAGCGCACCGCGACCAACCAGAAGAATGCCGCGCTGCAGGCCGAGGCCCAGCAGTACGCCACCGACCTGCGCCGCCGCGCCGACGACCAGAACGCCGCGCACCAGCAGCAGCTGACCGTCGTGCAACAGGAGATCCGGGCCCGCCGGCAGGCGCTCGCCCAGCTGCAGGCCGAGCTGGACATCGCCCAGCAGCGCCTGGTGCAGTCGCGCCAGGAGGGCGCCGTCGCCGAGCGCGAGGTCGCCCAGCTCCAGCAGCGGCTGGGTGAGATCAACAAGGACCTGCACACCGAGACGCAGCGGCTGGAGGAGGCGCGCCGGTCGGCCGAGTCCGCCGAGCGCCACGCCGTGGCGGTGCGCGCCCGCGTGCAGCGCGAGGCCGAGCGGGTGGCCAACCTGGCCGCCGCCGCCGTCATGGCCGCCGCCGTCGGCGGCGTCGAGACCGGCGAGTACCCGCGCGTCCAGGTGCGCCAGCCCAGCGGCGCCCGGCACTCCGCGGCCGAGGAGGACGGCGGGCAGGTGGCGATCCCCCTGGGCGTGGGCCTGGAGGCTCCCGCGGCGCTCGACGCCGGGCCCGCCGACACCGACCCGCGCCACGAGCAGCTCGATCAGCGCCACGAGCACTTCGATCCGCGCCACGACCAGCTCGACCGGCACCACGAGCAGCTCGACCAGCGTCACGAGCAGGAGCAGCGCCACGACCAGCTCGACCAGCGCCACGAGCAGGAGCAGCGCCACGAGCACCTCGACCAGCGCCACGAGCAGGCCGAGCACGACCAGGAGCACGACCCGCGGCAGGAGCAGGCCGAGCAGGACCACGAGCACGCCGGGCACGACGGCCGGGCGATCGACGGCGAGCTGGTCGAGCAGGAGGCCGAGGTCGAGGCCGACGGCCGTGTGGAGCACAACGGCCGCCACCACGGGCACCCGATCCCCGGCCAGCGCACCGCCGAGCAGGAGCGGGTCGGCGCCGAGTAGCCCGCCGCCACCGCAGTGCCGAGAGCCCGCCCGCCCCGCGCGTGGCGGGCTCTCGGCGTTCCCGCTGTCCCACTATTCAGGAACTAATAGTAAGGCTTATTGACTGTTAATTATCGAGCGGCGACGATCCAGGAACCCTCACAGCTCCCCGTCCTGAGAACGGAGCAGCTCGATATGAACAGATTGCGCGCCGCCGCCGCGGCCGCCGCGACCGCACTGGTCGCCGCCCTCGCCGTCACCGCACTGCAGACCCCCGCCGCCGCCGCCGAGGTGCTCGTCAACGGCGGCCTCGAGTCCGGCTCGCTCTCCCCGTGGAGCTGCACCGGCGGGCTCGGCAGCGTCGTGTCGACCCCCGTCCGCACCGGCACCAGGGCGCTGCAGGGCGCCGCCAGCAGCTCCGACAACGCCAAGTGCACGCAGACCGTGTCCGTCGTGTCCGGGACCCAGTACACGCTCTCGGCCTGGGTCCGCGGCAGCTACGTCTACCTCGGCGTGAACGGGGGAGCCTCCACCTGGACCCCGAACGCGACGAACTGGACCCAGCTCACCCTGACCTTCACCGCCGCGAGCAGCTCCGTGCAGGTCTACCTGCACGGCTGGTACGGCACCGGCACGTACCACGCCGACGACATCTCGCTGCAGGGCCAGGGCGGCTCCGGACCCCAGGTCCCCGGCGCGCCCGGCAACCCGTCCGCGGGCACCGTCACCAACACCTCGATCGCCCTGTCCTGGGGCGCCGCCTCCGGCACCGTCAGCGGCTACCGGGTGTACGAGGGCAGCACCGTCGTCTCCTCGCCGACCGGCACCTCGGCCACCATCAGCGGTCTGGGCGCGTGCACCACGCACACCTACTCGGTCGCCGCGCACAACAGCGCCGGCGAGTCGGCCCGGTCCGGCTCGGTCACCGTCACCACCACCGGCTGCGGCACGGGCGTGCCCGGCGCGCCGACCAACCTGCGGGTGACCTCGGCGACCAACACCTCGATCGCACTGGCCTGGAACGCCTCCACCGGCACCGTCACCGGCTACCGCGTGTACGAGGGCAGCACCCTGCGCACCACCGTCACCGGTCTGGCCGCCACGCTGTCCGGCCTGGCCGCCTGCTCCAGCCACACCTACTCGGTGCGCGCCTACAACGGCACCGGCGAGTCGCCCGCGGCCACCATCTCCGCCACGACCACCGGCTGCCCGACCGGCAACCTGCCCAAGCACCTGCTCACCGGGTACTGGCAGAACTTCGTCAACGGGGCCACCCCGCTGCGGCTGTCGTCGGTGCCGACCACGTACGACATCGTCGCGGTCGCCTTCGCCGACGCGGTGTCCGGCACGCCCGGCGCGGTGTCGTTCAACGTGGACGCCGGGCTGTCCTCGGCCCTGGGCGGCTACACCAACGCCCAGTTCAAGGCGGACGTGGCCACCCTGAAGTCCCGCAACCAGAAGGTGATCCTGTCCGTCGGCGGCGAGCTGGGCAGCGTTTCGGTCGGCAACGCCACCGCGGCGACCAACTTCGCCAACACCCTCTACAACCTGATCACCGAGTACGGGTTCAACGGCGTCGACATCGACCTGGAGAACGGCCTCAACGCCACCTACATGGAGCAGGCGCTGCGCAACCTGCGCTCACGGGTGGGCAGCGGCCTGATCATCACGATGGCGCCGCAGACGATCGACATGCAGTCGACCGGGGCGGGCTACTTCTCCCTGGCGCTCAACATCAGGGACATCCTGACCATCGTGCACACCCAGTTCTACAACTCGGGCAGCATGCTCGGCTGCGACCAGCAGTTCGCGTACTCCCAGGCGACGATCAACTTCCTGACCGCGCTGGCCTGCATCCAGCTGCAGAGCGCGCTGCGCCCGGACCAGGTCGCGCTCGGCCTGCCCGCCACCACCCAGGCCGCGGGCGGCGGCTACGTCAACCCGTCGGTCGTCAACAACGCCCTCAACTGCCTGGCCGCCGGCACCAACTGCGGCAGCTTCGTCCCGCCGGCCCGCTGGCCCGCCATCCGCGGCGCCATGACGTGGTCGATCAACTGGGACGCCTCCAACGGCTACAACTTCGCCAACACCGTCCACAACCACCTCGTCACCATGCCGTGACCGAAAGGAAGGGCACCTTCTTAACGCTACGCGTATAAGCGCTCGGCGGCCCCCAGCTCAACGCCGACCTGCCCGGCTGGCAGCAGATCCTGCAGCTGATGGTGTCGCTGGCCGGGGTGGCGCTGGTCCCGCT